>JAQWOT010000134.1 GCA_029245725.1 SAR324 cluster bacterium
AGACAAACCACCTTCCAGTCACTTGATTGCTTACCTCCCTCACGTAGCAAAATATCGAAGGGAACTTGACGTCGGAGTTGGACTTCTGAATCTACAGTTCTCTGAAAGAAGTCTCTTCTGGGTAAGTGCAGAAGAGCCTGAGCGGGATTAACAAAGCCCACACCAGCGGCTCCTTCGTCAAAAAACCTCTGGCTATCCTTACTGGCAATCGCAGCGTGAACTTCTGAAGAACTTTTGAGAACAGCCGGTGAAAATCCACATGCTTTTAGTAATTTCAAGCAATGGAGCAGCAATTCGGTCTTACCAGAACCAGAATAGCCACAAAAAGCCAGGGAGGGAGTGAATGATGAGGCGGAAACAGGTTCCATCAGCTGACAACCTGGGGCTCGTATCCTGACTTCAATCGGATGACTGCTAGCACACTGACTCCTACCATCAGCGTAGCGGTTGTCAGACGCCCAACGAGTCCACCAATCTGATAGGTCCAACCGGAGAGGAGTGTTCCAAGTCGATCTTTGCCAATTCTATCCAAGCCGTTGATCCTGATTCCTGCCATTCTCAAACAATTCTGAAGTGTTCTAACTCAACTTCTCAAAGGAAGCGCCAAGCCAATCACAATGAAAAGTCCTCCACAAATCTGGTTGAAACGCTGTCCTACCCGCTGCAACCAAGGACGAATCTGTTGCGCCAGGCTGGCCAAGCAAAGTTCCGTGACAATCTCAATCAACACAAAAGTAGCAGCCATCAACACGAACTGCAGGACGAGTTCTCGCTGAGGTTCAACAAACTGGGGCAAAAAGGCGGCAAAGAAGAGGATGCCCTTGGGATTGGTCACCGCCGAAAGAGCACCCTGACGAAAGAGCGTCCTCTTACGAGAACTCTGCAATACAGGCGCAAGCGTTTCTCCCACAGGTGGGGCTCGCCAGACCTGAATACCGAGCCAGATCAGGTAAGCCCCGCCAACCAGTTTAAGAATGGTAAGACCAATCAGTGTGGATTGAAGCAGTGCACCGATACCAAATAGAGAGAGTGCAATGAGAATAGTGAACCCCACTGCTCCACCAGCGATCGTGCTGAGAGTTCGACGCCATCCGTAGAGAGCACCATGAGTGAGAGCTAGCAGACCATTTGGTCCTGGAGAGAGGGAGAGTCCGAGTGCAGCAACTGAATAGATCAACCAGGTTTGTGGGTCCATTTTTCTTCAGTCACTAAATCTGTGGCGCATCAAACGCGAGCACGAACATTTGGAGCGTGAAGTTGAGTTGAGTGGAATTGTTGTACCCGCGTATTGCCAATCTCCAAAAGTTGCTCCACAGTTTGTTTATCGCACCCCAATGACTGCGCAATATTTCTCAATAACTCACACTCTGCCACATCAAAATGCCGATCAATCGTTGCCACGTTGAGTAGGCTATCTAGAACACGATCTCTCAATTCCTTGGATAGCTCAATCGGCTCCACTTCTGGACATTTCCCATGCAGAACATACTCTTCCAGATCAAGGATCTCCTCGTGATCTGACAGGAGTTGAATGGCTGAGTGCACGAAGGCACGCTCATGTAGATCAATTCGACCATCTGCCTGGACCATGGCCACTACCATCCGTGCAAACCAGCGTCGCTGTGTTGAGTTAAACATATTCAGCATTTCTGGATTGAATTCTGGGATCTGGTCTTCTGTCTCCTCAAATTTCTGTTCGGTCTCTCGTAAAATTCTAATGGTAGAGAGCACATTCTGAGACTGCTCATAACCAGAGATAGCCGATTCACGAAACCAGTAGTAAGCTTCGTCCAGATTTTTAGGTATGCCTTTGCCACGGAAGTTCAGAATTCCCAGTTCATATTTTGCTTCGGCGCTACCAAGGGTAGCAGCCTGCATCAGCAAACGATAAGCAGCGCTTGCATCACCCCCTTGTCGCAACAGCTTGAGTGCTTGCTGTGTCAAGTGGTCATCATCATTGTCTTTCTCTGCTTTTTCAGAAGTTTTAGTCAGAGATGACTGAGCCACAACCTGATCCGTATGATTCAAATCAAACAGATGTTGCCCTCGCAATGCGGACTCCTTAGCGATGAAGATCAAGCTGTCGCCAGGGTTTACCAATTGACCAAAATGTGGGTTTACCAATAGTTTGTTGGTTCCTCGACGAATCAACCCCACGGGAAGGTAGCTGTATTCTTTTTTGATCTTGAGGATTGTTTCCTCCCAATTAGCCGTTGTCCAATCATAGCTTAATCGGCGGACAAACAGACTCTGGGTACTTAGATCGTTGGATAGTAACTGGCTCACTAGGTTACCCAAGCCGCTGTTGTTGGCAGACTGGGCGAGTATCGGAACAACCAGATCATCGAACTTGAGGCAGAAATCACAACCTACCTTGAGGAGATGCTGATCAAAGTTATCATCACGAAAGGTTGCAATCGTAAAAATTTCACCATCTGTTTCCTGTTCCAGACACAGTACGGCCATAAAGGTCTGGCCATCTTGCAGATGATCAATAAAAGCCACCTTGGCCAAGGAGGCCCGTGCTTTGCGGAAAGCATCTTCGCTGTTAGTATGATCCTGAATCCACTCCACTGAAAGGTTCTCTGGAATTTCCTCCGACTGTGGTAAGCTCGTCAACACTACGATATGATCTCCCAACTCCCCACGGGACAGCTCTCTCAGCATTCGCCGGATAAAAATAGGGTTGTCCGAGTTGATCAGTAGATGTCCATCGATACGAATATCATCCATCCCAAACACTTCGATTCCATGCTCTTCCAAGTCGCCCCCCTTGCGCTCAGCAACAGACTGTAACTGGATCACCTGGTTATCTCGACGCAAGACGTGTTCAGAGCTAGGGTTAATCAGCACGACCTCCTCCATCACAATCCCTAGAGGCATGTGTCCTGTTGATCGTTTGGTTGCATGCACATATTCTATCCAGGTTTTGTCCGCAAATTTCACTGGCAGTGGTTTTGTTTCCAGTTGGTGTTCCTGTGACTGATGAACCACTCCTCTAATCCAAGAAGGTCCCCCCTGTGAACGAAACGCCTGCAGCATCATTGGCACATACAGGTCATATGGATTCAGCGCATGATCGCAGCCCACGTCGGCAAAAAATTTACGAAAATCGCTTCCCACATATTGAGCTAGGGTGATCAGTTCTCCCTTGCTAAGGGTTTCCAATTGTAACACCGTAATCAATCCTTGGTTGCTATTCTTAAAATAGACATAGGCCGTATGAGCAAATGTGGCTGCGGCCTTGAGCAAGATTTCCACTTGTTGGGAATCCCCAGCAACCCAATTGACATCCTTGTACTCTGTAGTTAGCAAAGGATGTTGAGTGGATGGAGAAACGATTATGATCTTACCCTCTTGAACCAACTGCTGATTTTGTCCTAGAATTTTGGTCATCCAGGCAGGATCATCTGAACAAACAAGGATGTGACCCTGCTTCTTAACCGGGTCCAAACCCTTTTCACGCGATGAGCGATATTCACCTAATTTGGTTGTCAAGGTAGAGACAATTAGTGAGTAATTCAGGACCCCCCCGATAATCACAAAAACAGTGAACACTCGGCCCCAGTGAGTTTCTGGCGACATGTCTCCGAAGCCCACTGTTGCGACAGTCACAATCGTCCAGTAGAAGCTATTGAAGAGGCTTCCATAGTCTGATTCGGCGTTCCCAGTCAACAGGAACTCAAAGAGATGAATCCCTAGGGTAGAAACAATAATTAGCGTGGGAAGAAACCAATAGAGAATGTGACGTATCTTCATAGTCGATTAGAACCCATTAGAATACTGCTTGAATATCGCAAACTACTAAAATTTTTGAGAATCATAGGAACTCCTGAAAGCTAAGCAGCCCTATATATTGGCTCTGATTTGCTAAAAATATACGATAGCAACAAACCCACGTTTTTCCAGTTGTGTTCAATGATTAGTCAGAATGAAGTTATGATTTATTTTGTCTAACACAAGACTCTACAGAGAGGAGTTTGAAATTGACAATCCTGGCAGATGAATTTGGCAGAGCTAGTTTTTCTTGCAACCGAGTCAGGATTTCCCCTATAACAGTCCGTCGGTCGTTCATAGTAGTTTCATTTCAACGTTCACTTCTCAGCAGGGAATTCCTTATGAAAAGATTCATTATTGCCGCAACTTTAATGCTTTTTGCTGGTTGGGTGCACGCCGCTGATTTAGGTGGCAAAGTGCTACGCATTGGCTCAGACACCACGTACCCTCCAATGGAGATGGTGGATGAAAAAACTGGAGAGATCATTGGTTTTGATGTGGACCTGGTTGATGCCATCTGTGAGCGAATCAACTGTGTACCCCAGTTCGTGACCACAGCCTGGGATGGAATCTTTGCTGCGCTACAGCAGAGCGAATTTGATATGGTCGTCTCTGGTGTTTCCATCACACCAGAACGTGACAAGCAAATGGACTTCAGTGATCCATATCTCGTGGTTAGCCAGGCAATCATGGTCCGTGTTGATGACGAGGGTATGACACTGGATGGCATGAAAGGGGCTGGTCGCAAGCTGGCTTCACAAACTGGAACCACCAATGCTCAACTTGCCGAAGAGTTGGTTGGCCGTAACAATGTCGCTCTTTTCGATACCTTTGCCGCTGCAGTTCAGGCCCTGCGTAACGGTGACGTCGATGGCCTGGTGATTGATGGCACCTCAGCTGCGGCTTACGAGCAGCAATTTGCTGGTGAATTGGTTGTTGGCATTCGTGGTCTCAACAGTGACCCTCTGGGACTGGTTTTTCGTGAGGGGGATGGGATGGTCGACGCCTTTAACACCGGTCTTGCCCAGGTCAAAGCTGATGGTACTCTCGATAAGCTCGTCTTGAAATACTGGAGCGAATAATTTGACTCGCGCCTCATGACCGACCCTTCACCAAGGCGCATCGGCCTGGAGTGGCTTCAGCTTCGGGCCAGCAATCTTGTGCTGCTGGCCAGCGCGCCCTTCTTCATCTATCTCTTCGCCACTTCCACAAATTACAGCCGCTCCCTCGCCTTCATCGTTGGCGTTGAGGAAGGTGCCGCAGAAGTCTTTCAAACCTTCCTAGTTTTGCTACTGGGTTTGTTGAGTGGATTGATCCCCATCCTGCTTACTCGCAAATCACCAAGTTGGCTTTCCTATCCTCGTGAAGTCTCCTGGTTTGGGCTAGTGCTGCACTTGTTGCTAATGTCCTGGTTACTCACCCGATGGGATCTGGCGCCTTTCTGGGATTCAGTGATTGGAGACCTACTGGATGCCCGCAGCAATCCATTCCGAGATCCCAAGGTCAATTATCCAGCCCTTACTCCAGAAGGACAGGCTTGGATGCAAGGATGGCTAGAAATTCTGCGGTGGCCCTACCTTCTTGGGACTACATTGCTCGGTGCAGTCGCTCTCACTAAAAAATTACCAGAGCGGATAAACCGTTGGATTTGGCGTTTACTGCTGATCTTCCAAGGAGGAAGCCTACTCTTCTTAATTCTGGTTGCACGACTGAGTTTCGCTACTGGCTTGTTGTTGACCCTGCGGGCAGCCATTTTCGCTTATGTAGCCTCCGCTATCCTTGGACTGGTTCTAGCGGGGATGCTATCCCTGCAGCCCAACCCCAACATTTATCGCCGCTACGGAGTGATTGCCGGACTACTGTTGGGTATTGGGTTGATTTTCTCCCAAATGCCACAGGCACAGTATGTTTTGATTGGAACCATAGAAGGACGTGCTGCTTTCATCAAGGACACTCCACAACGTTTGGCAGACACACTGCGCTACGGTGAGTTTGACAATGGTGTGGAGATGCAGATCCGCGCTGCTAGGGATGTTGAGCAAGCTCTAAAGCTCTATGCTGAAGACAAACGAATCAGTGCCGCTTTTATCCCAGAATCAGCCCTTCCTGCAAAAGCCCCCATTCTTTGGCGCACTGAGTTTCTAGCCGATGAATACAGGACACCCTCAATGGTCTTTGGTGTCTTCGGCTTTTTACTTGGATTGCTGACCTTCGGAGGATGGCAGCACCGGATGCACCCATTGGCTGTCTTTGCTGAATTCTATATTGATATCCTGCGTGGGATTCCCATGCTGGTAATCATCCTCTACGTGGGATTACCACTCAGTGGAGCCGTCAAACAGGCCACCGATGGGTTTATTGACCTGCCCAATATGATCCGGGGAGTGTTTGCGATCTGCCTGGGCTACTCGGCCTATATGGCAGAGATTTTCCGAGCTGGCATCGAGGCTGTTCCCAAAGGACAGGTAGAGGCAGCCCGAACACTTGGACTAGACCGATGGCAAACCGCCAGGTTGGTTATTCTGCCACAAGCCCTACGTATCGTCATTCCACCACTTGGCAATGAATTCATCGCAATGCTGAAGGACACGGCACTCCTATCAATTCTTTCGGTTCGCGATTCAACCCAACGGATGCGTGAATTCCAAGCGAGTAGTTTTCTCCCTTTTGCTCCGTTCAATACAGCCGCGATTCTTTATGTCGTCCTTACCCTTGCGGCTGCCAGTCTGCTCAAGTGGCTGGAACGAAGAACCACGCCTATTCCCAAAAAATGACACCTCCGCAACTTACTGAAGCAGAAGCGCTGGAACTGCTTGCTCAACACTACGGCTTGACAGGACAACTGGTTACCCTACCTGGGGAACGGGATCGCAACTTTCAACTCTGCTTAGCAAGCGGAGAGAAAAACACTTTCAAGGTGGTAAGTGCTAAGGTTCCTCTGGAGAGTCTGAAGACTGAAATTCGAGCGATGCAGCACCTGAACTCTGAATTGGGTAGTCTGGTACCAAACCCACTGGCGGATCAGGTTGGAAGTTTTATTTCCCAAGGAAGCTTACAGAATGGGAGTTCCTGCTGGTTACGGCTGCAAAGCTGGCAGCCAGGCATTCCCCTCGCCGAATTCCGACCACATACCACCGAACTTTTTCATTCCGTTGGTCACTTGATTCGACGAATTGCCACTTCGCTCTCTACCCTTGCTGTTCCAGATCCCCATCCAGAATTGCCGTGGCACCCTAATCAAGCTTCGCAAATTGTCGTAGAAGGTCTTTCCTTGGTGACGGATCCCTTGCTCAAGAATTTTCTGGAGCAAGCACTACGACTGTACGACAGGTATGGACGGCCCCTGGAGACAGACTTACCTCGTTCCCTGATTCAGAACGACGCCAACGACTACAATGTATTGGTCCATGGTGGGCTAGAAGGCCCCCCAGAGTTGAGCTTGATCGACTTTGGCGACATGGTTATTTCATGGACTTGTGCAGAAGCTGCTGTGACTTTGGCCTATACTCTTCTTGGTCAAATAGCTCCTTGGAAAGTAGTACAGGCAACGCTCAGTGGTTTCAGCCAAGCTAGGCCACTCTCTCTGCTGGAGGCTGAGTTTGTCTGGCCAATGGCACTCATGCGACTCGGTGTGAGCATCGTGATGGCAGCAAAACAAATTCAGAAGCAGCCAGAAAATGAATATCTCTTGATCAGTCAGCAACCAATTCGAGAACTACTTCAACGCTTAAATGTTCTCTCACTGGAGGAGGGTATCACCCGCTCCAGATTTGCCTGTGGTCATTCCTCAATCCACCGAAAGGTTTCTCTAAAGACTACTTTGGAAGAACAAATGTTTTTCCCAGTGATGGGCCAATATCTCACTCCCGACAACACTCTGCTCTTGCCACTGGGAATAAAGAGCCCCACCAGCGATTGGCTGAGTGGTGACGTTGAGAAACAGTCTGCTCGCATTCAACAAGCCATTGAAAGTTCAAACAAGATCTTTGCTCTTGGGCTCTACGATGAGATTCGGCTTTGCTACACTGCACCTGAATTTCAGCAAGATCTAGAATCACGGACCGTACACCTGGGACTGGATATTTTTGGACTAGCTGGAACCTCCATATTTGCTCCACTGGATGGGACCTTCGTCACGGTTCATGACAACGCTCAAGAGCAGGACTATGGCCCTACACTCATGTTGCAGCATGAGGATCTTAGTGGAGAGAGCTTCTTCACGCTCTACGGCCATCTTGATCCAGAGTGCCTAGAACTCTGGCAACCAGGAGATTCCGTCCAAGCTGGGACCCGTATTGCTAGGATTGGAGCATCACCCCGAAACGGCAACTGGCC
>JAQWOT010000135.1 GCA_029245725.1 SAR324 cluster bacterium
TTCAAAGCCACCTTCCGTTTCCGAGGTGCATTGTTCCTCATCTGGGGTACAGTCGACAGGAACAGGTTCCCCGCAACCCCACAGTAGTAGCGTGCAAAGCACTAGCAGTAACCAGCGACGCAGCATGTCTCAACCTCATCAGCGGTTTATACTTTTTGTGACAACCAGGATTTTTACTCTTTGCTAGTAAATGTGTCAAGAATTGTAGAGCATTTTGAGGATTAACTAGATGACAATGAGGTCCGAAGTCGATCATAAATTGCTAAACAAATGTTTGAGCTCTTAATCACAAACACACAATTTTATTTGATGCTTACTCGAGTAGGATTTGCTTTCTGATTAGCTAAGTTCTAATTTTTAAGACAATAGAAATAAATTTCTCCTCTAACAATTTCATCTCAACCATTATGTTATTTTGTCGCCACTTAATTTTGAGTTTTTTTACAATGCTGATTTCCAATTCTGCTTTATCATCAAACTTATTAGATATTTATGATTTCAATAGCCCAGAGACAGCAGGTAGTTGGATGATTGTAAACGATGGGGTAATGGGAGGTGTTTCCCAATCTCGGCTAAGCCTTGATGAGCAGGGTGCCTTAGTTTTTGAAGGAAGGGTATCCCTTGATTATGGAGGTGGTTTTGCCTCAGTAAGGTCGATAGTAAATCAATTGGATGCTGAAAAATACCAAGGAATCTTTCTTAAAATTAGAGGAGATGGGAATAAGTATCAGTTAAGATTGAGACAGACAAGCAGAGTAGAGGGGGCTGCGTTTTATCAGCATTTCAAAACTGAAATTGGGAAATGGGTAGGGATTTATCTGCCATTTAATGGGTTTAAAGCGTCTTACAGGGGAAGGTTATTGCCAGATCACCCAAAGCTTGACACCAGTAGAATTGCTCAGATTGGCCTCATGATTAGTGATAAGCAGAAAGGGAGTTTTCGCTTGGAAGTAAATAGAATGGCTCTATTCCAAAAATGATAAATCCTAAAAAGTGAAGAAAATTAGAAACTTTCAATTGAGTAGAGATAAGCTCTTACAATTTAAATTTGTTGATAAGCTTCAGCGATTATGTTTCTTCTGGGGTACCTTTGTCATCCTATTCGCTTCAGTTGGGTGCTCCCAAAATAATTATCCATTGCAAATAAATCCTGGTCCCTCCCCAACAGATTCTATTTCTAATCTTCCTAAAGAATCTGCGATTCCAGCTGGTCTGCAAAAGTTTTCACTTCCACAATTGGTAGAAGGGGTTTTGCAGGAACGTACATATCTTGTCCGGTTCCCACTCAAACCGAGCCGTTCAAACTATCCGATAGTATTTTACTTTCATGGTGGCAGGGGTACAGCCTCTAAACTCTTCCGTAATCTGGGTGAAGTTCACAGGCTTATTGATGACAATCAGTTTATCGGAATCTTTCCTCAGGGTTTAAAAAAAAGCTGGAATCTCAGCCTGGAGCCGTCCAAAGCGGATGATGTGGCTTGGGTTACAGAAATTTTTGAAGAAATTTCAAAGCTCAGATTTGTAGATTCATCATCTGTTTATGCAGTAGGTATTTCCAATGGGGCAGGATTGGTCAATAAACTCGGCAAGGAAACAGAAATTTTTAATGGAATTGCGCCAATTGTTAGTCAACAAACAGTTAAAATGCTCAAAGTAACCCCCCATAGAGGAATTTCTGTTTTTCAAGTCAATGGAGACAATGATCCTTTGATTCCACTTGAGGGAGGATTGTCTCGAATTCTCCATAAATTTGTTTCAGCAAAGGAAAGTGCACAGAACTGGGCTCAGTATTCAAATTGCGCAAAAGTGCCAGCTGGCTTTGAAGAAAATTGAGGGCCCTACGGTACAAAGGGGTTTATTTACAATGAGTGTGAATCGGGTAGGCAGGTACGTTACTATGTTGTGCAGGGCTCAGGTCATAGATCGAATTTTAAAGGCTTCCCCCTTCATACAGTTATCTGGAACTTCTTCAAAAATTCTCCTGGTGCAGATTGATTCTCAATATATACTGCCTGCGTACTGAATATCCAATCAAATGGCAGTCAAATATTTTTCTAAGAAGTGATTGATCAAACAGACTAAAATCTTGGTCAAATAAGCGATTGTTGAAAATAAATTTTGAGCAAACACAATTCTTGATAATCAGATGAGATGTATCTTTGCCTCATTAGGATTTTTGTTGATTACCAGTATTCTTGCTGGATGCTCCATTAATTCATCATCAGATAAAAACGATAATTCAACTACTGTTAATCCAAATTCCTTAGCAGTTCCAAATTTTCCATTTGGGTTGCAAAAGTATTATCTGGACCAAATTGTTGAAGGAAGTACTGAAAAACGTGAATATTTTATCAGATATCCTTCGCAGCCTAAACAATCCAATTACCCAATAGTATTTTACTTCCACGGAAATGGGGGTACTGCAGAAAGTTTTTACAGTAATCTGAGTGAGGTGCATGAACTAATTGATAACAATGAATTTATTGGAATTTTCCCACAAGGATTAGAGGAAAGTTGGAATTTGGGTGCGGAAGCATCCAAAGCAGATGATGTTGCCTGGGTTGAAGGGATAATTGAAGCAATTTCAGAAAAAAGCTTCGTGGATCTCTCATCTGTTTATGCTGTGGGCATTTCCAATGGAGCAGGTATGGTAAACAAGTTGGCTAAAGAAACGAATATCTTGAAGGGAATTGCCCCCATTGTTAGCCAGCAGACGCTAGCATTATCGAAAATCTCACCCCTTAATGGTGTGTCAGTTTTTCAAATCAATGGTGATGACGATCCACTAATCCCCTTGAATGGAGGCTTATCTAAAGTACAACATCAATTTATTTCAGCCAAAGAGAGTGCAGAAAACTGGGCAGTGTATTCCAAATGCTCAACCATTCCCCTGACTTTTCAGGATGTGTGGGGACCGTACCCTGTACAATCTTTTTTCTATGGGAATTGCGAATCGAATTGGCAGGTGCGCTATCATATCGTCGAGGGATCAGGTCATAGTGGAAATTTTGGGAATTTTGCTCTTCACAGAGCAATCTGGAACTTCTTCAAAAAATTCCCTGGCTGAGATTAATATCCAACGATGCTAGGTGATGGGAATTGAATAACTTAATCTTTTCATGGAGCTAATTTGCTTCATAGAAGAATAAGTGATTCCAAATTATGAGACTAAAGATATATAAAAACTTTTGAGGAAAGGGAATTCTTGAACCAAAACCAAATTTCTGCATTAGCAAATCACCTGATCCAGTCAAGAGTTGGGGGACCGCCATCGGCCCTTCCCGATGAATCTATGATAGTGCTGTCAATTGACCAAGGGTACCTCGTTCAGGAAGCAATTCATGCCCGATTAAAAAATCATGGTTTTGGGGAGCTCGTTGGTCATAAGATAGGCTGCACCACGAAAGTTATGCAGGATTTCCTTTCCATTTCACATCCTTGCTCAGGAGAAGTGTTTGAAACAAAGGTTTTTCCAAGTCAGACCACTCTTAGGCTTTCTGATTTTCAAAAAATTGGAATTGAATGTGAAATTGCTGTGCGGCTCTCCAAGAATTTTCCAGAGCAGAAGACTCCTTATAACATTGAAATGGTTCAAGATGGTGTTGGTGCTTTGATGGCAGCAATCGAACTTGTTGAAGATCGTTATATTGATTATCCAAACTTTCCGACCCCGATTTTGATTGCAGATGATTTCTTCAATACAGGCGTAGTATTGGGCGAAGAGCTATCCAACTGGAAATCCATTCCACTCTGTGAAATTAAGGGTTGGATGCAAATTGATGGTAAAGAAGTTGGATTTGGAACAGGTGCGGACATTATGGGAAATCCTCTAAATGCTTTAGTCTGGCTTGCCAATCACTGTGTTAGACTTCAGAAACCGCTCAAAGCAGGAGAATTTGTGATGCTTGGAAGCGTAGTTCAAACAGTATTCATAGAGAAACCAGCAAGAATTAAAATTGGTTTTGAACAGCTTGGAGAGGTTTCTGTAGATTTTGTGCCATGAGATGAGGTCAATCAACCTACATTACTAGCAATGCCACTCTTTGAAAACTGTTTTGGTTTTAAGAAAAACTCTTACCGCATTTAAATTAAGAGTCTTAACTCTAATTTGCTGACAAAATTTATCTCTCTTCAATTACCTCGCCTGAGAATATTACCAGGAATTTTGGAGATTATTCCTTATAGAACTAAGCCAAAACATCACTATATTAATATATGAAATTTTAATAGAAGAAATTAGTTTAAAAAAAGCATTGATCTACCTGAGACCCTGCAATTAGTAAAAGAGTGGAACAAATTGAATTGTTGAGTTTCTAATTGTTGCCAAAAATACCGATTACTCAAAACTCCAGCATCTGAATAAGAAAATTAAAATATATCAGAGATTCCCATATGGATGATGATGAAAAGCGATTTCCCAATCCAGCATATTTCTGAAATGCTGCGCGCATACTTCTTGGAGATCTAAAGGGGCTTTTGCACCCAACTCATTTACACGATTTGTCAACCAGCTTACTTGTTTACGGAAGTCAGGTGTAAGGTGCAACTCAACCCACTCTTTAGCTGGACCTATCATATGACCATCCCTAGCACGCTCACACCAAGTCAGGTACATCCACTCCGCAGCTAACATGGTAGTAAGTATTTCTAAGAGTGATCCCGTCTGTGCAATTTTGATCGCCCCATCTCTCAACAGCCTAGCTTTACCATCAAGTTTAAATTCACTCAGCTCCTTTTCCTTCACACCCATTGACGTGAATGTCTTCTGGAAATAATCATCCTGTTCATTTCCTAAAGCAGATAGAATGGATATAAGACGATTTTGATCGTCGATTGCCATAGCTTTGGCAAGTGCATAAGCAAAAATCGTTATTGCTGAACGCACAAAATTGTGTTCGAGTTGCAAATACTTCTTGAAGACATCTTCTGGAATAGTGTTTTTTTCTACATCTATTGTAAATCTGTGATAAACCATTTTTTCCCAAGATGTTGAGCTCCGGTTTCTCAACCATTCCACAAAGTTCCCTTCCGTATTCTCTAAACAAAACTTTGAAAATTCATTATCTGATGCAGACATTTTCTTTCATTTGCAACTAAAAGCTTGTTGAAAAAATTCTGGAGAAGTGCATCAGTAAATTTCACTTATGACCAAACTTTGGGCTTAGTCTCTAAATTCTTTTCCCTTAGTGAAATGGATAATGCATGGGATAATAAGGAGTATCAATCATTGTTATACACAAAAACCAGGCAGATCAATTTAAATTGTGACTATAATCTTCGATTGTACTTGGTACAAGAATTATTGAAATTCAATCAAACGATCCCTTTGATTGCATTGGCGTGAGCGTAAATACTGACTGCTCCAGAAGAGCTTTTAGTTAGCTCACTTTCAACGGTTGAGCGGATGTCCGAAATTACTTCTGGAGTCAAATCTTCAAAAACCCCCAAAAATGCTGGAGCTTTCACTGTAATACTCCAAAGTTCTTCAAAGTTTGAAAATGTTCTTGTAGCTCTGAATTGCTTGCATTCAATTGATTGTAAACTCACCTCATTCCAAAGCTTTTCGAGTTCATCTATCCTTGAAACTTCGGCAGTCGGAGGCAAAGGATAATCGATTCCTCGCTTACGAAGTTCTTGGTGAAGCTACTCATGCGGTAAGCCGCCACCTGGAACATCCCAGTCATAAGTAGCAATGATGCCTCCAGGTTTTATGACTCTTTTCATTTCATTCTCTCCAAGAGCTGGATCTGGCAGAAAATAGAGGACTAAGGCCATGGTTGCTACATCGAAAGAAGAGGATTCACAGGCTAGCGCTGTCGCATCTCCAGTCTGGAAAGTAACTTGCTGCGCTATGGAGCGTTGGCGGGCAAATTTGATTTGAGCTTCTGAAGGCTCAATACCCAATAAATGACTGGGAGAGCAAAGCTCAGCCACTTGGGCTGTGAAAGCCCCACCACCACATTAAATATCAATCCAATTCAATCTGCTAGTGGGGCTTAGCCATTCAATAAATTCTTTGCCCACTAATTGGCTCCAGACCCCCATCATCCGTTCGTATTTAGCACCGTCTTCAAAAGTATTTGTTTGGTAGATCATAAGACTTTAACAAGACTAATTGAGGAAATTTTCTTTGATGACTATCTGCAATATGTACTGGTCTTGACAGCCCCTCCGTCCTCGACAGTCTTGCTTTCAAAGTTATAACAGTCGTTGCCAGTAGGTGTGTAGCGAATGTAGTAATCAGCGTTTCCATACTTGTAGCTCAAGGTCTTAGTGTTGGTGTTGGCCTGAAAATTCAAGTTTGTAACATTGATGGGCTGGCCACTCGTTCGCCCCGGCAGTGGCGAAACTCTTACGGTTTCCAATTTGGATGAGTCGGTCACTCCGACTAAACACATGAGTATGTAGGGAGCAGAAGGAGAGGTATGATAGCGGTAACCAAAGTTGTCATCTGTGGTGTGATTACACAACCCCAAGGTGCTAACAGGACTGCCATCAGGAGCATTGTCTCCATAAATCGGGTAGCCATCAAATGCCCAGCCGATAATTGGATTTGCATCCTTGTTTGCCATTTGATTAATCATACACGTGGGTTTTTTATGGTAATGATAATCATCCCCGCGACCTGAGTGGCCACCACAGTTGTCCAACTGTCCAAGTGCGTGTGTGTCTTCCTTTGAATCGTAACTCCAATTGCTGATATTTAATTCTCCCCCACTTGAATAGTCGTAAATCGGAACACCATTGACTGCAACGCCCAAAGCCGCATCTCTAGTTGTGAAGCTTTCGGAGGTAATTGGACTTGAGGAGAGTGCAATGGGGCTGGTGTAGTCTTTGGCTGGGACTGCTGTCTGCTCGTTTGTCGCCGTAATGCCATTCATCAAGTCATGGCTTGGGTATGTGTCAGAGGCCAAATATGCATGGTTATTGTCGCAACTGACAGTAACTTCAGATCCAAATCCAGCATCGACAATAGAATTTTTGATTGTTGTACAACGATTAGTATCAATAGCTGGGGAGGTGGGAGTAGAAACCGAATTGGATTCAACGATGTTGATAACCCCTCCCATTGATGAATGTAGACCACAATTATAATAGAGGGTGGAAGGTGCATCATTAGGTACCGTGAAAGTCAAAAAACCATTTGTAGCTCGGGTACCTGTAACTCCTGATGAGTATTCATTGCTATAATTTCCTCCCCCTAGTGTCGTCCCAATGAATAGAGGGTGATTGTTTGTGGAGGAATCTTCTACGTTGAAATAATAAGTATAGCCTTCCTTCAGACTTAATGACTTTGTTTCTGTGCCATCGACATAATATTTGTTCGAATAGCCGGATGAACTCACAGTGATTTTAAATGTAGTCCTGTCAGCACTATATTCTGAAGATGATTGACTAGCAGGATTTACAGTACAGCTAGTATAGTCGTAACTCCCGGACAAATTTCCATCGGAACAACTTCGGGTCTCGCCAGTACAAGTATTTCCAAAAGCCACTGAAGATGCTTGATAGGCTGTTACCGTACTTCCGTGAGCAACTGTTTGGCCGTTCA
>JAQWOT010000136.1 GCA_029245725.1 SAR324 cluster bacterium
CTACTCTGCGTGAAAAGTGGCAGTTGCATAAAGCCCTCCGACGATTACGTGCCTACATTGCCGATTATATCGCCAACAAGCGGACTCCTCCCAAGTCTCCCACCACCCCATGAGCATTATATCCAAATATCTTTTTCATTCTGGAAAACTCATGGAGCCTCTGGCCGAACCATTGGCCCTGAAAAGCTTCACGATACACAATCAGACCCTGATTTCTCCCATGTGCCAGTACTCCGCAAAGGAAGGCCTTGCCAACGATTATCATTTTGCTCATCTCTTGACCTTTGCGCTGGGAGGAGCAGGGATTATCTTTACTGAAGGAACATTCATCTTAAACTCAGCCACTCATGGGATTGGGAATGACCACACCGAGTTCTGTTGAAATCTCGATCAACTGATCGCAAATTGACTGTCCGAGTTCAATGCCATTCATCCGAGCAGTCCTGCGCTTTGTACGCTCTGGGTCACCAGGCATAAGCACAGGCTGATCCTGGTGGCGTGGTGCTGAATTTCTGATTGAAGTGACAAAATCTTCAATCTCTTGTCGCATTCCGTTGCCTTGATCAAACTTTGCAGGATCGAAAACAATCGAGAGCATCCCATTGCAGAAAGGCCTCTCATGCGCATTGGTGCTGGAACCAGTCAGCGCTCCTGCCAACAACTCGCAGGCAAGGCCAAGCCCCGACCCTTTGTGTTCTCCAAATGTCTGAATGGCTCCTGTCCCTCCCCTTGGGTTGGGCACCCCAAAAGTCACAGTTTCACCGTAGATCGTTACTGGATGGTCGGAGTCAGTTCCTGTTTCATCAACCATTGCATCCGGTGGGAGAGGTGTTCCTGTCTTTAAGCTGACTAGGATCTTGCCCTCGGCAACACGGCTTGTCGCGAAATCAAGAATGAAATGATCTGACTCTCCAGAATCCAGAAATCGCGGAACACCAATCGCAATCGGGGCAGTTGATAATTGAGCCTCACGTCCTCCGAAGGGAGCAACGATTCGTGAGCCTGCAACATTGACGAAGTGCAGGGAAATCAGCCCTTGATCTGCCAGCAGTTCGGCCCAACCACCAATACGGCCCAAATGACCTGCGTGGCGCAGTCCAATCAGCGCAAGCCCTTCTGATTGAACGATCTCACAGGCTTCGTGAACCACGTGATGCCCAAGCACCTGACCAAAGCTGTATTGCCCATCAAAGAGGCGCAAAGAACCAGAAGACATCAACGTTGTATAAGCGCAGACTGGTCGCACTTTCTGCTGCTTGATATAGTCCATGTACCGGGGTACTCGAACAATTCCATGGCTTGGATGCCCAGAAGCATCAGCGTCCACTAGGTGAATTGCGATCAAGCGAGCTTCTTCTCCAGGACACCCAGCCACGGTGAAGAGTTGGGATAGCCAGTCTTCCAAAATCGTCTGCTGAACCAGCATGACTGAATTCCTTTCTGTATTGTAATCAACGTCCCAAAAATTCAGGACTCGCGGAAATACGATCTTGGAACAAGAATGCTTTGACCAAGTGTGAACTGCAGATTATACAGCAAGCCTTCTTGAACGGAACCCTCTAATCTGGGGAATCAGTGCTCCAAGAACAACCAGAGAACCACCCAATAGCAGGGGAGAGTTGAGCGGTTCGTTCAGCAGCAACCATGACAGGATACAGCCCCGTGGAGTAGTAAGGATGATCCTCAGGCTGGCTACACCCATCGGGAGTTGACGTAGAGTTCGATT
>JAQWOT010000137.1 GCA_029245725.1 SAR324 cluster bacterium
CCTGGCTTGCGGGGAGCAGGTGCCTTCTCCAGTGATTTTCAAGCAGTTCCTCCAGCAGGGAGTGATTCAGTTCTGTCAGATTGATGCAACCAGGCTCTCTGGGGTGAATGATGTGATGGCCGTGATTTTATTGGCAGCAAAATACTGTGTTCCTGTTTGCCCGCATGGTGGAGGAATTGGCTTGTGCAACATGATCCAGCACTATGCGATCTGGGATCAAATTGCCGTCTCAGGAAACTCAGCTGGCCAGGTGGTGGAATACCTGAACTTTTTGCAAGAGGATGTGTTTCTAAACCCAGTGCGGATGCATCAGGGCGCCTATGTTCTCCCAAGTCAGCTCGGATGGGGCTTGGAGATGAAAGATGACTTTGTCCGTGAACACTCCTATCCAGCAGGAAAGATCTGGCAAGGTAGGGAGTCCTCGGGTGGAGTGACTTTTCTGGCTTGAGCGTTCTGATGAACCTGATGACCTCCTCTTGAATTGAATGGCACGGAGCGACCTACATGATACTGAAACCAACTAAGTATAGTATCGGGGACCTGCAACTGGAGTCGGGAGAGGTCATTCGAAATGCGTTTGTTTCTGCAGCAATCATTGGCAAAAAACCTCTCAAGGAAGGCAGAGCAGTTTTATGTTGTGCTTCGATTGCAGGTAATCACCGCCGACTAGAATTTCTGATGGGACCAGGATGTGCCCTAGACCCTGATCAGTATTGTATTATTGCTACGGATGCTCTTGGTAATGGATGGTCTTCATCGCCCAGCAATAGTCGAGAGCAACCAGGAATCAAGTTTCCAAGATTCACTCTTAAGGACATGATTGCATCTCAGCACAGGCTCCTGGAGGTGTTGGGCCTCCAGGAGCTCTATTGTGTGATCGGCGCATCTATGGGCGGCATGCAAGCCCTTCAATGGACTGCAAGTCATCGAGATGCAGTGAAGAGAGTTGTGGCAATGACACCCCAAGCAAGAACCTCAGCTTGGTCTCAGCTAGCAAATGCCCTTTCTCGGGAAATTTTAATGAGCGATCCAAACTGGCAGAGGGGATTTGTTCGTGAAGAAATCTGGAGAATGTGGGGTGGTTTAATGATGGGAATCATTCCAGGGACTCCTGAGTCTGTTCAAAGAAGTATTCCAAGCTTTAAGGACGCAGGGGAATTATTGCGAGACTTTCAACTGCAAGCACAAAACCGCAAAATAGATCCACGAGACTGGGTTTGGCAGACCTTTGCCTATGATGCACACGATCTGGCCGATACCGAAAACAGGCTCTCAGCAGAGGAGGTCCTTCACTCCATTGAGATCCCAGCACTAATCATTGGAGCCCCAGGGGATCTCTACAATCCAACTGAAGAAGCCCGTAAGTCCGCTGCGCTCTTGAGTAACGGTCTCTACCGTGAAATTCCATCTTTTCTAGGTCATGCCGCTGCAAGTGACAGGAGAGCTGAGGACGCAGACTTTCTCAATCGGGTAATATCAGATTTTCTCTCCGATTAATCAGAATTCAATCACTGTGCGGATGTTTTCTCCTTTGCGCATCATGGCAAAGCCCTCATTTATTTCGGAAAGTGAGATTCTTTGGTCGATCAGTTGACCCAGAGCATATTTTCCGCTGCGGTAGAGCTCTACCAGTGCAGGGAAATCCCTATGTGGGTGAGCTGCTCCATAGCTTGATCGAACAAAAAGCTTATCACCCATCATCGAACCCCAGCGCACATTAATTTGCTCTTCAACTGGCATTTTCCCCAGGACGATAAGCTTGCCTCCATTACGCACTGCATCCCAGGAGCTTTGTAGCGTATGCCTAACTCCTGCGGCTTCAAACAGGTGATCAACACCTCTGCCTTCGGTAAGGTTGCTTATTTCTGGAATTGCGTCTTCTGGAGAAAACACATGGGTTGCGCCAAAGGATAGGGCTCTTTGCCGCCTGACAGTTACTGGGTCAACACCAATCACTTGAGTTGCTCCGGACAACTCTGCAGCCTTGAGGACATTGAGGCCCACGGCTCCACATCCAAAGACTCCCACAGAATCTCCTGGGCGCACTTGGGCTACGTTTCTAACAGCACCGTAGCCCGTCATTACCCCACAGCCCAAAATGCAGGCCTCTGCCCACGGAATACAATCAGGAATTCTAACGGCAGCTTTTTCATCAATGACGCAAAATTCCGCATGTGATGAAATTACCGAGAAATGATGCAGCGGTGACCCATCGGATAGAGTTAATTTTCTTTCACCGCAAAAAGTTAATCCTCGGGGGTTGTTTGTTGTAAGCTGATGGCACAGGATGGGTTGATCTTGCGAACAAAAATAGCAACCCCCACAGGCCGGCGTCCAAGAACAAACAATTCGATCCCCAACTGAGACTTGTGTGACCTCAGTCCCGATTTCTACGACTTCACCAGAACCTTCATGCCCTAAAACAACAGGCATGGGCCAATGGAGATCACCGTTGATGATCTCCAAATCGGTATGACACAGTCCAGAAGCCTTGAGCTGGATCAATACTTCAGTAGAACCCAGTTCCTGGAGTTGAACCGACTCAACTCGCAGTTGTTCACCTGGCTTGTGGAGAACTGCAGCCTGAAACTCCATAAAATAAAGCTGCGCTCAAATGTTGTAGATTCTTTGAGCATTTTGATTCATCACTCGCCTTTGAACTTCGGAGCTATGCTTGCCAATGATCTCTCTAAAAGCTCCCACCCAAGTCAAAAGTTGAGTTCCGAAGAGACAAACTGGCCAGTCGCCCCCAAAAACGACTCGCTCTGATCCAAAAACCTCAAGGCAGTGATTGATGGTAGGTGCCAAAGTGTCTGCGTTCCAGCCTGCCTGAGCCCGTGCTACGATCCCTGAGATTTTGCAGATTGTGTTCGGAGAGCCAGCAAGCTCGGACATTTGATCTTTCCAGCCCTGAGCCGTATGCCAAAATGGATTGTCAGTCGGCTCACTACCTGGATCAGTGTCTCCGTTGACAATGTGAGGGTCAGCATTGCCACAATGGTCGATCACAAAGGTTGTTTCTGGTGTAGACATAACTAATTTCACGGCATCAGGGAGATCTGCTGGTCTGATACAGATGTCAAAGATCAGACCACTGCGGCCAAGCTCTGTAACACCCGAAATAAAATCTTCCTGGAGACAATAACCAGGGCCGGTCTGAGGAATATGCAGAACACTTCGTACTCCTCTTACATGGGGATTTGCTGCCTTTAGCTTAAGATTATCCTTGAAGTCCGCTGCCATTGGATCGAGTGCAATTACCATAGCCTGCATAGGCGTCTCTGGGGAGAGGCAGTGTTCAGTCATTTGCTCAACCTCCAAAGCCATGCACTCAGGATCAACATTTACCTCCATGTAAACTGTTTTTTCGATACCAGTTCCCTCTGCAGCCTTGAGATAATCGGACATCAGATAGCTCCGATTCATCAACTCAAGCCCCTTGACCCAGGATAGTGAGAGCTTATCAAGGTCCCATAGGTGTTGATGAGTGTCGATAATTGGAATCATGTCAACCTCTGATTTTAGGAGTGTTGGGAAAATGGCAGACAGGCTGGACCGAGTGGACTGAATGACTTGTAGGTCATGATGAATTCCTGGTGGAGCAGTGTTTCTGATTTGGTGCGCTGTCCCTGGGCAGTCTCCAAAACTTTTTGAACAATCTCTTCACCAATTTCACTAGGTTCAGCTTTGCCGTACAGGATTCGCCCTGAATCAATATACATATCATCCTGCAATTGTTGAAAAGTTTCAGGGTTTGCACAAACCTTGATCACTGGCGAGATGGCGGAACCAACTACAGAACCTCCACCGGTAGTAAAAAGAATCAAATGAGAGCCACAGGCGATCAGTTCAGCGATTTCTGCATTGTTGTTGATATTTGGGAAACCAAAACGCACTTCGCCATCAGAGACCACATCCAAAAGATAGAGACCTCCTTTGGAAGGCTGGTCTCCTGGTTTCAGGAGCCCATGAATTTTACTATGTCCAGATTTGGCATAGGCTCCCAAGGATTTTCCTCCACACTAGAGAGACCACCGTCAGCATTACCAGGTGCAAAACTTCCGTAGCCTAGGGTGCTGTAGTAGAGTGCTGCCTTCTCCATGGATCTCTGGATTTCCAATCCCAAATCTGAACTGATAGCCCGAGTCTGCATGTGTTCTTCACAGCCGATCAACTCACCAGTCTCTTCAAAAATGCAGGTAGCTCCTTGCGAGACAAGTTCGTCAAAGGCACTTCCCACTGCAGGGTTAGCGGTGATCCCACTGGTGCCATCGGATCCTCCACAGATCGTTCCGACTACAAGTTCGCCTAGCGATGCACACTCCTTTGGACGATTTGGTGTTTTTTCAATAATTTCTTCCACCCATCTCCTGCCTCGAGTAATTGTCTGCCGAGTTCCCTCATTCTCCTGAATCACAAGTGTTCTGACAGGGCGATCGCTTTCTCTGATATGCTTTTCAAGGCCGAACCGATTGGATCCCTCGCAGCCGAGTGAAATCAGTAGGACAGCACCAACATTTGGGTGCGTGCAAAGCGAACACATCATTCGCTGAGAGTAATCATTCGGATAGCACCCTGGGAATCCAATCGGATGCACATCCCTTTCACGGAATGGCCACTGAATTTCCCTGGCGACATGATGTGCGTATTCAACAAGATAGGCCACAACGATGACGTTACGGATATCTATTTTGCCATCTGAACGTCGGTAACCCTTGAACTCATCATTCATCATGTGTTCTCTAACTCTCTACGAGAAAAATCATGGGTATGGGTGGGGATGTAATCAGATTTCATATTTTGAGTATGCACATGGTCCCCAGAGGGTATTTCTGTGGTTGCAGAACTAATTGGAACTCCGAATTTTATAATCTTTTCTGAAGCTTTGATCGCAACTAGTGCCACCTTGTGGCCAATGGGAATCTGCTTATGGAGCAAAATCTTTTTGTGCCCCCTCCAACTCCAGAATTTCTCCAGCTTCAAGATTTCGACAGGCAACAATGACGTTGTTCTCAGGAGCTAGGTGAAGTACAGAACGGAGTTTGTTCTCATTAATTGTTGAGAGCATCAGAACACCTTTAGGGTCATATTTTCAATCTGATCCAAATCAAATGAGATCCCAAGTCCGGGTCCCTGAGGGAGATGTGCCTGTCCATTCTTGATGTTGATTGGCTCGGCTAAGCCAAAACAAAATGGTTCCATTGGGGTAAGGAGTTCAAAAAAATCACAATTTCGCATAGCTCCGATACAGTGCAGGTTGACAAGATCCAGCCCGTGAAAAATGGAGGTATGTACTTCACAATTGACTCCAAAGGCCTCAGCAAGTCTTGCTGTCTTCATTGTCCCCGTGACTCCTCCAGTCCAGGAGATGTCAGCTCTGACTCTGTCGACAACACGACGCGAGATGCATTCAGCTACACTGTAGGGGTGTTTGTTGAGCACCTCACAGCCCACAACTGGGATCTCAAGCACTCTTGTCAATTCTCTTAAGCTATGGAAGTTCTCGTCCCAGAGTGGTTCTTCCAACCAGTAATAATCTTGAGTTTCGAGAAATCTACCGAAGCGAATGGCCTCCTCAAGATTCATACTGGCTACAGGGTCAGACATGAGCACGAAATCCGGCCCAGTAGCCTCCCTCACCAATCCATGTGCCTCTCGGTCTTGCCGGAGATCCTGACCCTTTGGGTGCAGCTTGTAACCATGGAATCCCTGATTTTTAGTTGACAGGGCTTCCACAGCAAACTGTTCAGGAGAATCGTGAACAAGCGAACTCAGGTAAACTGGAACAGTGTCTCGGTAGCCCCCAAGGTAACGATAAAGTGGTTGATTTGCAGCTTGGGCACAGAGTATCCAGCAGAGAGAATCAAAGGGCCCATATGCCCAGAATGGCAGATGGTGCCACCACCGATCCGCAGTTCTGAATTCGTGCCATGCCTTCTCTCGATCCAATGCGCTTCTGCCGATGAAGAAAGGCTTGAGTGATGTTGAGATCATTTCTGCAGTAGCAAGCGCATTTTTTCCTGCAAAACCAAAACAAGAGGCCTGCAGACCCTCTTGTGTGACAACAGTCAGAAACAGGAATTGTAGTGCCCCGGAGCTGTTACTTCGCAAGGAACCCTCAGCCAGTTGAGCATCACTGCTGCAGGCTCGGATTTCAATGTCACGGATTTCGAGTCTAGAACATTCCATATTTCAGATAGGCTTCCTGTGGATCGACACCATTGAGGATCGCTTTGCGGATTAGATTTTCAGTTGCAATCGATTCTTCAGCTTGTTTTGTGATCTCTTCACAATCCTTCTCCGGGATAACCAGGCAGCCGTCCCGGTCCCCCATGATAAAGTCTCCCGGATGAATCTCTACCTCACCAATGCAGATAGGGGTATCAACCTCAAAGGGCATCCAATAACCAACAATGTCTCTTGGAGTAAACCCTCTACCCCAAACCTGAAATCCCATCTTCATCAGAAAGTCTGTATCTCTGATGAAGCCATCGGTAACGACTCCTCTCAGTCCCTTCAGCAGCAGGGTTTCTCCAGAAAGCTCTCCCATATGTGCGACAGTGTGGTCATTGGGTTGACTAATCCAAATATGTCCAGATTTAGCTTTCGACAAGAGTCCAGTCCAAGCTACCAGCGTCTCGTGCGGCTCAACGCCAGGACATGGACGTCCGGAGATTGTGAAGGCTGGCCCTGCCATCGGTCTTTCAGGCAGAATAGGTCGCAGTTCTGGTGGCAAAGTGAAGCTACTCATCCCACGAGTCCGCATCACATCATGCAGAACTCCACTGTAGCACTGCTCCAGCCTCAGGCTGAGCGATTCCTGTTCATCAAGCGTCATGATAAAACACCTCCTCCATCATGGACCAATGTTCTCCCTCCTTACGGGTCTCCACTGGTGCTTGACAGGGCTTACAGACAGCCCACCACTTCTTGGTGATCGGAGCATCGGCCATCTTCTGCATGTCGGCTGCAAAGTCATCTCCGTGATACTCCCAATAACCAAAGAGTCGCTGCTCTCCCTCATGTAGCCAGATACTGTAGTTGCGGATGTTGCTCTCT
>JAQWOT010000138.1 GCA_029245725.1 SAR324 cluster bacterium
CGATCAAAAATTTCCAGTGCGGTTTCAAATTCTTCAGGAACCACCTCGTTGGCGCCCAGGCGGCGTAGCTCTTCCACCTCGCGCACATAACGAGTTCGAGCAATCAGGTAAACACTGGGATTGAGTTCCCGGACTGCTGAAACGATCTGTCGAGTTGCCGTTGCTTCTGCAATCACTACCACAACCGTTCTTGCCTGCCGAATTCCTACTCGGTTCAACACCGCTTTCTGGGTAGCGTCACCATAAACCAGCGGCTCACCCAGGGCCTGTTCGCTACGAACCGTATCGGGGTTGGTTTCCAAAACTACATAGGGTACCTGTGCACGTTTAGCAGCTCGAGCCACGTTACGCCCATTGATACCATAACCAACAATCACTAGGTGATCCTGCATATCATAGCGAGAAGAACGAATCTGTAGACGCAAGCCCTTGTAAAGCCCAGCTCGCAAACGTCGAGGCCAGGGCAGATGTAGCAGGGACTGTGTCAATTGAGGGGCTCCAGCAATCAGGAAAGAGGTGAGCATCATCGTCAGGACGATCACGGTCAGGAAGAGTTGTTCATTGTCAGGACTTAACAGCTGGAAGCGGCTACCCGTTGTGTTGAGCACAAAGGCAAACTCGCCCACCTGACACAAACTAAATCCGGCAATCCAAGCCGTGCGGAGTGGCATTCCCAATAAAATCGCCACCACCAAAAGTATGAACAACTTGAAGACTAAGACAGCTAGCAAGACAGCCAGCACCAGCCCAAGATGTTCCCAGAGATAACCAATATCCAGCAGCATGCCGGCAGAAACAAAGAAAATACTGGTAAAAATCTCCCGGAACGGCAACACGTGTTCAAAGGCTTCGTGGCTATACTCGGACTCTGAAATCACCAAACCCGCCAAAAAGGCACCCAGCGCCAAGGAAATACCAACCTGTGAGAATCCCCAGGCTACTGCAAAGCAGATGCTGACAATGCTCAACAGGAACAATTCTGGACTGCGGGTACTGACCACCCGGTGCAACATCCAGGGGAGAACGTACTGAGATCCCAGCCAGATGAATAACGGTAGACCAAGACCAATCAACACCAGGCGAAACACATCAAGGCTCGATGTTTCGAGAACTTCTCCTCCCAACATCGGGGTCACCAGAATCATCAGCACCGCCGCAATATCCTGAAAAATGAGAACTCCCAGGGCTAGACGTCCCTGCATTGTCTCCATCTCCCCGCGTTCCTGGTAAAGCTTCAGCACAATGGCGGTGCTAGACAACGATAACAGCATCCCAAGAAACCAAGCCTGCGTGGCTGCCCATCCCAGTAGGTAGTGCGTCACGGCAAAGGTTCCCAACATCGTCAGGCCGACTTGTAGTGTCCCACCGATCAGGACGAGTGTGCGAATCTGCCAGAGCTTCTTCAGGGAGAACTCAATTCCGATTGAGAAAAGCAGCAGGATGACACCAATCTCTGCCATCACTTCGACCAGATGTACCTCGTGAATCAGCCCGAAGCTTCTGGGACCAACCAGCATCCCGGTAACTAGCAAACCTACCAGAATCGGCAGCTTCACCTGTCGGCAGCCGTAGATCACCACCACCGACAGACTGAAAATGATCACTAGATCTCGCAACAGCGGAATTTCCATCCCGAAACAGCCAAAAAATGTTGGAAAAGAGAAGGAAGAAGCTCTTGCTCAGAGCCCCTTGCGATGCCTAGGAAACGCGAACGGACTGCGCTACAGCAGTGTAGACTTTGGCTTGTGAGCCTGTGCTCGCTGGAGCAGTTGTTGGGTTTGCTGAGAAGCCTGTTCCAGCAAGGAGGATTGATCTAGGGTTTGCAAGACATGATCTTCAAGCAGGATCTTCCCATTGACCATGACCGTGCAGACATCTGAAGCCTGAGCAGAGTAGACAAGCAGTGCAATCGGGTCATGGCGTGGAGCCAGATGCGGTTGGGATGTGTTGATCATGATCAGGTCTGCCTGCTTGCCAACTTCCAGCGATCCAATCTGGTGATCCAATCCCAAGGCCTGAGCACCGCGGATCGTAGCCATTCTTAGGACCTCTGAAGCAGGGAGAGCCTTGGCATCGTGATTTCTCCACTTCTGGAGCAAGGCTGCCAAGTGCATTTCCTCAAACAGGTTGAGATTGTTATTGCTGGCAGCTCCATCCGTTCCCAAGCAAACATTTACTCCCTGATGCATCAGAGACTGGATGGGAGCAATGCCATTGGCGAGCTTGAGGTTACTACTCGGATTGTGGGCAATGCTCACCTTGCCTTCCCGTAGCAAGCGCTGATCCTGCTCATCAACATAGATTCCATGCGCCGCTACTACCGGAACCTCAAAACAATCGAGATCAGCCAGCAGTTGAACAGGGGTTTTGCCATGCTGCTGTCGACAGTTCTCCACCTCTTGTTCTGTTTCACAGAGATGCGTGTGCCACCCACATTGTAGCCGCAAGGATTCCTGCAGAATTTCACGCAAGTAACCCGGACTGCAGAGATAGATTGAGTGAGGGGCTATTGCAACACGAATCCGGCCTTCTGCTTGGCCATCCCAGTTTCGATGCAGGTCAACCGCATCACGGAGTATTTGTTCGCCCTGACCAGCATTATCGAATAATGTTTCACAGAGGCAGGCTCTTAAGCCAGCAGCTTCCACCTCTTCAGCAACCTGATCCATATGGAAATACATATCATGAAAACAGGTTGTCCCACCTCTGATCAATTCTGCCAGACCTAGACGGGCACCGATTCGCACGTCCTCTAGAGCCAGGTGATCTTCCAGCGGCTTGATCCGTTCCATCAACCAGGGCCAGAAGTCCAGATCGTCCGCATAGTTGCGCATCAGCGTCATCGACAAATGCGTGTGGCTATTGATTAACCCAGGCAGCACAATGCGGTCTTGTCCTTCAAGAATTCGGTCAGGTACAAAGCCTTCTGGGATTTCACCAATCGCAGCGATTTTATCATCGACAATCGCTAGGTCGGCCTGTTCCAACACCTCGTCTTTCTCGTTGACGGTGACCAGAGTGGTTTGTCGTATTAGTAGCTTCATGAATTGCTCAGACTTGCCAGTTTGCCAGATAATCCTGCTGCTCTTGGGTCAGCGTATCAATCGAAACTCCTGCTGCTTTTAGTTTCAAACGGGCCACCTGCTCATCAATCTCCGTGGGTACCGGATGACAATCTATGGCCAGCCTACCCGACTGCTGCACCACATAGCGTGCGGAAAGAGCCTGCAAGGCAAAGCTGGTGTCCATGATTTCCGCTGGGTGACCATCTCCACAAGCAATATTGACGATGTTTCCACCTCCCAGCAGATTCAGCCAATTTCCGTTGGAGAGATGGAATCCTTCAATGTTGGTACGTAACTCTCGACGCTCTGTCGACATTTCCGCCAAGCTCTCCACATCAATTTCTTCCCAGAAATGACCAGCATTGGCTAATAGGACGTTGTTCTTCAGCAAGGAGAAGTGTTCCCTGCGCAAGGCGTGACGCCCTCCGGTAACAGTCAACACTACATCAGCGATTGGGCAGGCTTCTCTGAGTGGCAAGACTCGACAGCCATTCATCATGGCATCGGCTGCCTTGACCGGATCAATCTCACAAACCACTACGTTTGCACCTAATCCTTGGGCCCGCAGTGCACATCCTTTCCCGCACCAGCCATAACCGATGATCACTACTGTTTTGCCAGCCAATACCAGGTTGGTGGAGCGCATCACTGCATCCCAGGCTGACTGCCCCGTGCCGTGTACATTATCGAAGAGGTACTTGCAACGTGCATCGTTGACCAGCATTACTGGAAAACGTAGTTGTCCAGCCTTGGCGCGTGCTCTGGCACGGAGTACTCCAGAAGTTGTTTCTTCACAAGCTCCAAGCATCTGTTCTCCATGTTGCCGCTGCGACTCATGGAGTAGCTCGACTAGATCTCCTCCATCGTCAATCACTACATGCGGTTGTAGTTCCAGCGCAATGCTCATGTACCGGCGCATCTCCTCCGGACTAGCACCATGACGAGCATAAACATGCAGTCCCTCTGCAGCAAGTGCGGCCACCACATCGTCTTTAGTTGATTCAGGATTACTACCTGTAACGGAAACCGTTGCCCCACCGGCTCGAAGTACCAGTGCCAGGTAGGCGGTCTTGGCTTCCAGGTGAATACAGACCGTTACCCGCTTGCCCGCAAAAGGTCGTTCCTGCGCAAATTGATCCTCTAACTGATTCAGGATCGGCATGTTGCGTCGTACCCACTCAATCTTTTGATAACCCTGACTGGCCAATTCTGGCGAAGAGATGATGTTGGACTGCATAATGATTTTTAATATATTTATTCAATCAGAAATATAAGTAGTATTTTTGCCTTTTCCAAGGCCTGCAAAATGTTGAATGATTCCAGTTTGTGACTTGTCTTTTCAGTGCTTCCTTTACATATTTGTGCAGTTTTGCGCATTTTTGTTCGCTATCCAATCCCAGGTAGAGCCCCGCATGCCCAACTTCATCTCACTGGTCGATTTACTACCACTGATTCCGGAACTGATCCTATTTCTGACCTTGGTGGTGGCGATGTTGGCAGATCTCTTTGTTCCGTCCAACCGCCGCAACGACGTACTCGTCAGCGTTTCGCTGGGAGGGATCGTGCTGACCATGCTTGCTGAGTTGCAGTTGTACGGCGCTGGTTACACAGGTTTCTACGGCACCGTGGTAGCAGATAACTTCTCGATCTTGCTGGAACTGGTGTACCTGCTAATCGGACTGATGACCATCCTGCTCTCACGGCACTATATCACCGAGAACGAGATGAACTTCGGTGAATACTACATCCTACTGTTGAGCGCGTTGATTGGGATGATGCTGATGTCTTCAAGTCTCGAGTTGCTGGTGATCTTCATCGGGCTCGAAATCATGTCGATTTCCAGCTATATCCTGGTTGGCATGAAACGCAAGGTGCCTGAATCAGGCGAGGCTGCGCTAAAGTACCTGCTGTTGGGCGCTTTCTCCACCGGATTTCTGCTGTACGGTATCTCACTGCTCTATGGCGCAACTGGAAGTACCTACCTCCCAGATATGCTGCAGCAACTACGCCTGGGGGCTGTGGAGACTCCGCTGGCTCTTGCAGGTATTGCACTGCTGACCATCGGCCTGAGTTTCAAGGTGGCGATCGTTCCTTTCCACATGTGGACACCGGATGTCTACAGTGGCGCACCAACACCGGTCACCGGGTTCATGTCTGCGGCTGCCAAAGCAGCAGGGTTTGCAATCATGATCCGAATCTTGCTGGTTGGAATTCCCTTGGAGCAAGTTGAGGGCTGGGAAACTATCCTTGGTTGGCTTGCCATGCTCACGATGACCATCGGCAATCTGGTCGCTTTACAGCAACAAAACGTGAAGCGCATGCTGGCCTATTCTTCTATTGCACATGCTGGGTACATGATGGTAGCCATTGCTGTAGGCACAACTGCTGCGATTGGTAGCGTTCTCTTTTACGTGCTGGCTTATGCGGTGGTCAGCACTGGTGCTTTTGGCATTCTGGCTATTCGCAATCGTGGACGGATTCTGGAGACTTACGAAGACCTGCACGGCTATGCGCGAACCAACCCGATGCTTGCACTGGGTATGAGCTTGATGATGCTCTCACTGATCGGCTTGCCCCTGACGGGTGGCTTTGTTGGTAAACTACGGATCTTCGGAGCTGCACTGGAAGCCGATTGGATTCTACTAACGGTCGTTGCGGTTCTCAACAGTGCACTTTCGGTTTACTATTACCTGCAAGTCATCGCCTGCATGTATCTGAAGGCAGGCGAAGAAACCTCTACAGTTGTAGAAACTCCACCACGACTGGCTTCTTTCGGAGTCGGTTTGACCGTCTTCGCTACGCTGTACTTGGGGATCTTCCCTGATGAATTTCTCCTACTCATCAACGAGTCCGTGAGGTCTCTGCTATGAGGTGCCTATGCCAATCAGAGGTCGATATCTTGCATACGGTGCCCATCATCCCAAGGGATTTAGCCTGATTGAGGTGATGATCGTTGTTGCGATCAGCGGCATTCTTGCAACCCTGGCTTATCCCAGCCTGGAAGGCTATCTGCAACGAGCCAAGCAAAGCGAAGTCAAGACTAACTTGGCGGCAATCCATACGGCAGAAAAGCTCTATCATGCCAGTAATGGGAGCTACACCGATGACTTCGCAGCTCTTGGAGTCGGCATTGCGGACGATGCCATTTACAGCTACGGCATCACGGCCACCGCCAGTACCTTCACCGCCACTGCAACTGCCAACCTGGATGACGATGCAACTGAAGACACCTGGACCATCAACCAAGACAAGCAATTGGTACAAACTACAGACGACCTCACTGACTAATTTTTTATTTCTCCTATTACTATCGCTACTACTCTCTGGCTGTCTGGCAAAAACCGTCTACTACTCTGACCCGCCCAATTCCGAAGCACTACTGCGCACATCTGCCTTCTCGCTGGAACGTTTTACAGGACGTCAAGCTGGTTTGTTTCGTGATATATTTATTCAAGAAGTCTATCGAATCCCTAATTTCGACTATCTGGATGAAGTAAGCCAGACACAACGCGAATACACCGCCCTGGTTGCTGCAGAGGTTGAAATTTTTTCTGTCCGTGATGAAGAAGAGACTCGCGGGAACACCCGAATTAATCTACGACCGCGCAATGTGATGATCCAGGAGCCTGGTCAAGAGATTGCGATCCCTCGACAGGCTTTTGAATTTGAAGAAATTCCTTTCAGTGAACGGGTGATGCACCGCACTTTGGATTTGGAGATTCGCTTCTCTTTTCTGAACGCTGGGAGCCGACAAGAGTTATATCAGGGAAATGAAAAGATCTCTTTTCAGCAGAGCTACGTAGGAGAGGCAGAGATTCTGGCGATGCCTCCTGCTGATAGTGAAATGATGAGGCTTGGGCGCTTGCTTGTGCAGCGTATGCTGGATCGTCTAAATCCTGTGCAAAAAAATCGCACTCTCGAGCTAGAAGTCGGCACCTCTCCCCTGCCTTGGAGCGGTGACACCGTGGACTTGGGGCATCCAAGAATCCTGCAGGCTAACCGCTATGCTGTCAGTGGAGATTATGACCGAGCGCTGAAAGGCTGGAGTTACGTAGTCTTTGAGCCTGTATCCTTTGGTGAATCTGAACGCTTCACCTTCGGTAACGAGCTCTACACGCGACTACGCCAAGCAAGATTGCCTCAAAACACACTCAAAGCTCTATTGCGCTTGTATGGAAAATCCTATTCACTGAAAGAGATAGACCCTGTACTGATCGCCCTGCTAGAACGTCAGGACTTTCAGCGCTACAGTGCAATCATCAAGTTCTACGCCCGTACCTCGCGGCCTCAAGATGGCCAGAATCTAACCGCTGCACACTTCAATCTGGGCTCTGTGTATCGATTGCAGCAACGGTGGTCATTGGCAGCTTATCATTTTGCGCAAGCCAACGCCTATCAGCCAGGAATCAAGTATGCGCAAGCCTGGACCGATATGCAGATAGCTGCTGGCAGCTACAATCCGCTAGACAATCTAGCAGAAAATACTATCGAAGCCGCAGGGACTACATCACCACCTGAAGATGCCTTGGTGCAGCCTCGTGCTGCTAGTGCTATCATTCAGTCTGTCAGCCAACCTGCGGAAATGGAGCCCACTCGTATTGAACCAGTGGAACTGCCGTTTCTCTCTGAAGATCCTGAATTTGGTTTGGAAATCAATTGAATCATCCAAGGAGGAATATGCGTTACCTGATCCTGTTACTGATTGTGACTCTATGTACAAATTTTACGGCATTGGCACGCGAAATCACAGTGACTGGAGTGGCAACGATCTATGACGAAAATATTGGTGGTGCACGGACTCAGGCCTTGAAGAACGCACAGCGTGAGGCTGTTGAACAAGGTGTTGGAGCCTACGTTGATGCGACTACACTGACCCAGAATTTTGAGGTCATCCGTGATGAAATCTTCAGTGCCAGCCAAGGATTCATCAGGGAGTTTCAAGTCTTGCGAGAAGGTCGCTCCAGTGGAGGTTCCGCCTACGAAGTAGTGATCCGAGCAGATGTCCAGGACAGCCGAATTGTCGATACTCTGACAGCACTCCGGGTGTTGCACCAGAAGATGGGCAACAAGCGAGTGATGATCGTGTATGCGCCAACCGATCCGAATGCTTTACCCCGCGACATTGGGCCTGTTAGCACAACCTTGTCTGTGATTCGGGATGAATTCAACCGCATGGGTTTTCGTGTTTTCAATGAGCAGGCAATGGAAGAGGTCTACCGGACGATTGAACAAGCTGCATTGGTAGATCGCCCAGTAGACAACCTGATTGCCCTGGCGTTGGATCAGCAGGCGGAAATCCTCGTACGCTTCGAACTAGTCGGTGGCAAACGAGATCAACGTGGTGGTGTTTTCTATGCGACCAAGGCTACCGTGAGACTCAGTGTCTATGATGCCAACACAGGCCGACAAATCGCTGATGTAGTCACCTATGGCAAGGAACTTTCCGCTAACCGGCCTGGTTCCTACGACTGGTTCAACATGCTGGGCAAGGCAGGCACTCGGGCTGGTAAAGATGCTGCTCAGGAAGCTATTGATCGAGTACTGTCCTACTACCAGAGCATTGGCGATATCGGCAACGCCTATCTGCTGGTCTTCCGAAATTACAGCATCGAGGAAGAAGATATGATCCTCGACTATCTTGAAAACACTCCGGGATACCAGCAACTCAGCGAACTCAAAAACACGAATCGCTACATTGAGATCGAGCTGTTCTCTTCTGAGGACAAAAGCCGTCTGCGACGTCAGATGCGCCGTGATCTACAAGAGAAAAATATTCCTCTGGTAGCCCAAGAAGCTACGGGTAACCGCATCGTCTTCCTCAATCCTCGAGCCCCCGCCATCGAAGAAGTAGCTGCACCAGAGCAGTTGGAAGTACCCCAGTAGCTCACCCTATCTTCATTTTGATCGATTCCCTTCTGAATAAGGCGGCAGGGATTTTAGTTTGCAACATCAATCCAGTCCGCCTAATTTTTCCCTCATTACCTACAAACTTTACTTAACGGACTTCTCTATGTTCGGTCACCCCCTTTTCTTAGACTTTCTGGAGAACTCATGAGCCAATTTGATGTCGTTGTGATTGGCGCAGGACCTGGTGGCTATGTCGCTGCAATTCGTTCATCGCAGCTCGGACTGAAAACCGCCCTGATTGAAAAATCACCCACCCTTGGGGGAACCTGCCTCAACGTGGGCTGCATTCCTTCCAAGGCCCTTCTCGATTCAACCGAGCACTACTACAACGCAAAAAATCACTTTGCGACCCATGGGATCGATGTTTCAGGACTGAGCCTCAACTGGGACAACATGAAGAAGCGCAAAGACGAGGTAGTTTCTCAGACTTGCGATGGTGTTATGTATCTGATGAATAAGAACCAAATCGAGGTGTACCAAGGCCATGGCAGCTTTGTGAATGCCAATACAATTCAAGTTCGCAAGGCAGATGGCAGTACAGAAAATATTCAGACGAAAAATACCATCATTGCCACTGGTTCTGAGCCTTCTTCACTGCCCAATGTACCAATCGACGGTAAACGTATTATCACCTCCACTGAGGCGTTGTCCTTGTCCAGTGTCCCGGAAACCATGCTAGTGATTGGTGGAGGAATCATCGGTTTGGAAATGGGCTCTGTCTACGCTCGCATGGGTACCCAGGTCGCTGTAATTGAATTCATGGATCGTCTGATTCCCACCATGGATCTCTCATTAGGTAAGGAAATGCAGAGAATTCTGCGTAAGCTTGGCATCAAGTTTCACCTGAGCCATGCTGTCCAGCAGGCTGTTGCCAGTGATGACAAGGTCGTGGTGACTGCCAAGAATAAAAAGGGTGAAGAAGTGAGCTTTGAGAGTGAATACTGCCTCGTAGCTGTTGGTCGCAAACCCTTCACAGATAGCTTGGGCCTCGATAAGATCAGCCTGCAAACCGATGAGCGAGGCAGACTCCCCGTCAACGACCAGCTGCAGACCGCCGTGCCCGGAGTTTATGGGATTGGTGACGTCATCCGTGGAGCAATGCTGGCACACAAAGCAGAGGAAGAAGGAGTGTTCGCCGCAGAAGTCATTGCTGGACAGCATCCCCACATGAACTATCGAGCAATTCCCAGCGTGCTCTATACCTGGCCAGAAGCCGCAGGTGTTGGCTACACAGAGCAGGAGTTACAGGAGGCTGGGCGAAGCTTCAAAATTGGTTCCTTCCCATTCAAAGCCTTGGGACGTGCCCGGGCAGCGATGGAAACTGATGGGTTGGTCAAGGTGATTGCTGATCAGGAAACCGATGAAGTGCTAGGTATCCACATGGTTGGAGCCCGGATCGCAGACCTGATTGCAGAGGCTGTCGTAGCTTTTGAATATCGTTGCAGCGCTGAGGATATTGCAAGAATGTCCCACGCTCACCCAACTTTTGCAGAAGCAATCAAGGAAGCTGCACTGGATGCTACAGACAAGCGAGCGATCCATATCTAATTGATTATCCAGACGATCTTTTTGGTCGTCTTCCCCCTTTGTCAAGAGTGCCGGTTCAAGGAGGCCAAATGCTGCTGCGCCAACGAGCCTTTGTCGTGTTCTGTGCCAGTTACCTGCTGACCCATAGTTGGGCCATTGCACAAGAAAATGAGCAAAGTGAAAAAGCTCTGTCGGAGACCCAGAATGCACTACAGCAGGTTGAAGATGTGCTCCAGCGTACTGAATCCACAGTACAGGAGGCAGAAACCCAGGCTGCATCTGTAAAGTCTGAACAGCCAGAAACTGCAGCTACTGAAGAGGCCACCATTGATCCTGTTGAACTGGCTCGTGATTGGAAAAAAATCTTTGATCAGGCGATGCAGGAATATGAATTCGGGGAACTGGAAAATAGCCTGAACAAGGTTCTACAAGCTCGTGAGTTGGCAGATCAACACTTCGGGCTACGAGATGAACGAACCCTTCGGGCTTATTTACTCCAGGCACTGCTGTATGGAGAACTGGGAGAACTTGAAATCGCCAACGAGCTCTACCAAGAGACTCTAGTCATCGCCATGGAGCAGCAAGGTACCAACTCCAACATCGTTTTGCAGATTCTTGATCAGTACGGAGGATTCTTTGCCGAGTTGGGTGAATACGAGATGGCTGATGTTGTTTATGAAAAAGCCTATCTTGTATCTACTGAAGCCTTGGGGGTACAGAATCCCCGAACCACTCTGCGCTTACAAACCTTGGCAAACAATGATGCGGAATTGCAACGCTATGAACTAGCAGAGCAGCGCTTACAGGATGCTCAAGCAACTCTCGTGACAGCAGTTGGGTCAGAAGCTTTGCCTACAATCAATGTCCTGGAAGACCTAGCACAGCTTTATCAGCGCCAAGGCAAATTACGTCCTGCTCTAGAACCACTGGAGCAGAGTTATGCCCTACGCACAAAGGTTCAGGGACCCGAGGAAACACAGACGCTGGAAACCAAGGAACGATTGGCAGAGTTGTATCGACAGTTAGGACGTCCCGACGAAGCAGAGCCAATGTTCCTGGAAGTGATCGCAACGGCAGAGCAGCTACTTGGAATTGCAGATCCATTAGTGATCGACGCAAAAAGTCATCTTGCTCAACTCTATGAAAATACTAATAACTTTGTTGCATCCCTTCGCTATTACCAAGAAGTATACGAAATCGACCAACAAATTCTTGGTGATGCTCATCCAAACACAGCAGGTGATCTGAACAATCTGGCTGGCATTTACCGTCGGCTTGGCCAGTTGCTTCAATCTGAAGCCACCTATCGACAGGCACTGCAAGCAATGAGCGCTGCACTCGGCGAAGGTGCACCTCAGACCATCTCTATCATGAACAACTTGGCTCTTGTCCTAGAAAGCCAAGGACTCTATGACGAAGCAGAACCACTTTATCAGAAAGCACTGGCACTTTCCCAAGTGGAGCAAGGCACAGAGCACCCAACCTCACTAGCGCTCAACAACAACATTGCCATGCTCTACGAGGCGCAGGGAGACTTCAGCCGAGCGGAGCGGACCTATCAGCAAGTTATTGAGCTCAACAAGACGGTCTTCAGTCCAACTCATCCAAACACGGTGGCCAGCATTAACAACCTGGCCTACCTCTACCTGATTGACCAAAAACCAGAACAAGCAGAAACTAATTTTCTCGAAGCTTACGAAATTTGGAAGGAACTCTACGGAGAAAAGCACCAGGATACACTCAAGGCACTTAACAATAGTGGCCGAGTTCAAACACAACTTGGCGAACTGGACCAAGCAGAAGAAACTTTGGTTCGCGCCCTCGAACTGCGTACTGAACTATTTGGAGGGCAGGAGCACGAAGACGTGCTGCGTAGTATGAATGATCTTGCCGTGCTCTACGTTGAGCAAGGTCGTGAGGATGAAGCCCTAGAACTTTTCCAGGAAACACTTGGGCTACAGGGCAAGGTCCTTGGAGAATTGCACCCTTACACCTTTGAGACTTTGAACAATCTGGCCAATCTCCAGCAAGAGATGGGAGATCTGGATGACGCCTACGAAACACGACAGCTGGGCTATCAGCGCCGTAACGAATTTCTGAACCGAATTCTCTGGGTAGCTGGTGACAATACCCGTCAGTCCTATATCAATCTCTATCGTCCTGAGTTAGATGCGTACATTCGGTTGCTGATTGAATTAGATGACGAACGCACTGCTCGAGATATTTTTGATATCAGCCTCCGGCGCAAGGGACTGCTACTGAAGATCACTAGTGAAACTCAGCAGGTAGTTCAGATGGCAGACTCTCCCGAGTTGCAAGTCGTCACGGAAGAGTTAACCGCTGCCCGCAAGGAGTTGGCTGCCTTGACGCTCTCTGGCCCCACTCCAGAAACTCGTAACAACTTTCCTCAGTTGATCAACGATCTCGAAAATAAAGTCAACAGCCTTCAACTACGTCTAGGAGAAGCGAGCGCTGTCTTTCGGCAGGCAATTCAGCAGGTCAGTGTTGAAGATGTGCTTGATGCTGTTGGTGAGGAACACGCACTGGTCGATTTTTTCGCCTATCGTGATGAAAACGATGAGTGGTCACTCTGTGTCATTATCCTGAATGAAGGTGAACTCTACTTCTATAATTATGAAGAACTGGAGCCATTCAAAGACATGATCATGGAGTTGCGTGACTACATGATGGATGTGACTGTCATTGAGGACGATATCAAACTGATTGCCCAAGAACTCTATGAGCCGCTCTGGGATCCAATCACTGAATTTCTAGAAGACAAGGATTCGATCTTCCTGATCCCAGACAGCGTGCTGAATGTATTGCCCTTTGACGCATTGGTTGATTTTGAGGACCAGTACCTGATTGAGACCCTGAATCTGCGGTTAATCAGTTCTGCTCGAGATTTGGTCATCGATCCGCTGGAACCTGCTGAGGGCGATGTGCTCATCATCGCGGGCCCAGACTATGATTCTGATGAAATCAGCAACTCTCCAGAAGCTCGTATGGTTGCTTCCAGTAAGCGTTCAGCAACCGTAAACTCTGGCATTCGCATGGGTAACGGTCTGCGTGGGCTAAACTTCAGTCCCCTTCCTGGAGCTGAGAAGGAAGGTGAAGTGATTGAAGAGGTTGTGGGTGACAAGGAGCGCAGCACAATCTTTTTTACTCGGGCTGCAGCTGAAGAGAAAGAGTTACGTAGTTACAACGCTGAGAAGGTTCCTGAGATTCTTCACATTGCGACTCATGGCTTTTTTCTGAAAGAACAGGAACGTCTGGCCAAGCGCATCATGGGCATGCAGCGTGGTAGTCAAAATCCAATCCCACCTCCAGCAGATAACCCCTTGTTGCGTGCTGGCTTGGCCTTCGCTGGGTTGAATCCGAATGCTCCGCTGTTGGGTGAAATCGATACGGACAATGACGGAGTTTTGACTGCGATGGAGGTGCTCAGCCTAAACTTGACTGGTACCCGCCTTGTCATTCTATCTGCTTGTGAGACGGGCCTAGGTGAGATTCATGAAGGTGAGGGAGTCTATGGTCTACGCCGTTCCTTTCAGGAAGCTGGTGTTGACTCCGTAATCAATTCCTTTTGGGAGGTCGCTGACGACGGTACTCAACTCCTGATGACCAAGTTTTACGACAAATACCTGGATGGTATTCCCCCACGAGAAGCCATGCGAGAGGCCCGTCTTGAAATGGTTGAGGACTTCCGCTGGAGCAGCCCCTTCTATTGGGGTGCTTTCGCCATGGTTGGTCGTCGCGAATAGCTCGTCACTTCTACAGTAGGGAGATCCATCTCCTCCATGCTTTCTCTCCTACCAGTTGGCCTCCTCAGACTCCCGCTGTCACTTTCTACAGTTCCTACATTCTGTGACAAAAGGCCAAAAACTTGCTAAAAATTTTGCTAAAAATGGGCAATCCAGTGATTGTCTGAAGGCATCGATCAATCATCATTTGGAATCGTAATGCTGCGCTGGATTGGGAGGATATTGCTGCTGGGGCTGATTACCTTTTTGGGACTAAGCTACTGGAAACTGGAGCAAATTCGTCAACCCATTGAACTTAAAGAGATCCCACGCTGGCAAGTTCGTGAACTTGGTACTGAGCAGTGGGAAATCCAATCCATCAGCGACCCTGAACGAAAAACCATTGTTTGGTTTCGAGGAAATCCCCGAGGCCTGCGTTGTGACACTTCCATACTACTCACCGGAGTACAGCAGGGTAAGAATCTGCTGGATGGAAGCGCTGTCCTCAATGATCCAGCCAACACTGTGGCAATGGAGCACCCTATTCGTGAATATGTCAGCAAACAGGTCTGGCTGAGCTATGGGGTTGCTGAGTGGTGGAATGTAGGAGAGTTGATTCGTCTGGAAATGCTCCATACTCTTGGTGCCTTACAAGCCCTGCTACGTTATACCAACGGTTCACTAGACGGAGATGCTCGCTTCACAGAGCAAGTTGTGCTGGCTGGAGGCAGCTTTGGAGCTCCCTTCACTGCGGCTCTAGCCAGCTTGGAGAATGAGAACGTTTCGGGGTTATTGCTGATTTATGCGTTCACTGATTTTGAAGGACTCTTTAACCGTGAGTTTGTCCGTCAAGGCCGCATTCATTACAAAATGCCTTCTGAACCAGAAGGACTGTTTGCTTGGAGCAAGGATCTTGGACTACGAGCGCTGGCAGGTAGCCTTGCCTGGTTCCTCTCAACTCTCTTGGAATATGGTGAGATGGAAACATATTTACCTAATATTCGGAATACTCCCATCCACTTCATTAATGGTCGTGACGACCGCCTTTCACCGCAGTCTTCCTACGGTCTTCTCTGGAATGCGGCACCAGATCCAAAGTCTGAACTCTGGCTGCCAGGAGACCACATCAATCCGGGAGATCCTGCGGCGCTGCTACAGGTCTCTGAATACATGTACGAGTGGGGGAAGGCTCAAGGGCTGCGAGATTGTGAGGAATTCGACTCCCAATGATCACTGATCAAGGAATTCACCAGGTAGGGTTGTGAACTGGAGTAGTACACCAGGGTGACCCTGCGCATCGGGAATGATGGAGAAGGAAAATTCCTGATTGCGAAAGACCTGAATTCGGCTCAGTGGTTGTTCTTCCTGAACCCAATTGGTCAGATTCCAGAAATCAGGGCTGAAGCGTGATCCATAATGCACCGAGATTCCTTGCAGTAGGTTATCCATCAGGGAACGTTGCCAGGAATCCAGGCGCAGTTCAAAACCGGAGAACTCGCAGTTGCCCGTCTGGTCATCAAATTGGTAGCGGAAGCGCAGGTCCTTCCACATCGGATCAGAGCGTAATTCTGAAAAGCCTTCTCCTTGACGCAGAGAATCACAGGTTTGGCGCGACTCATCCAGTAGTGAGAGTTCCACAGCAGCTACAGGTACGGCACAAAACTTCAATACACTCATCAAGAGCACTAAAGTCCTGCAAATTCTCATTATTCTCCGTCTTGAATATCCAAAAAAGTTGAAAGAACTCATACATACGCACATCTGACATTGCCAAGATCTTGACACTCGGCGACAAAGTAAGGGATAGTACCCTGATTTCCAGAGACGGTCGGTGTTCCCAGAGCACTCATAGTGTCGGCTCTGGTGGAAGTGAATACCACCACTGTAATCTACTCCCAGTACCAAGGAGGCTATGCGCTATCTCTGGCTCGTATTCTTCGCCGGATTTCTTTACCTGAGTATCGTTTTCATCACCCAGAATCTAGATCCGATTGTGATCCGGTTCAACCTTGATGAACTCGGTCTGAATTTCCGGTTCGAGCGCCCAGTTTTTGTACCGATCTTTGTAACGTTGGCGCTGGGTATCCTTTTCTGTGTGGCCTACTTCTTCACTTATCACTCTCAACTCAGAGTCCTGCACCGCAACCAAGTGATGGAAGTCAAGCGCCTCAAGCGTCTGGTCCTGCTGGAGCGCAACAAGAACCAGTCCCTTGAGCAACGTAATCACGAACTACAACAAATCGTTGAGCGCATGCAATACTTGCTTGATGACAAGGAGTGGTCAGAGGAACCACGCCGCTTACCGGAAAAGACTGCAGAACCCGCCTGATTCTCTCTACACCTCAGAACACGAAGTCGTGGTCCACTGTGACCATGACTTCAAGCCTTTGCCTCCCATACTCTACCATGCCTCTAACCGGATGATGGATCTCGTCCATAATCCCCAATTCAAATGGATCTTTTGTCATCACTGTCCGGCGGAGCGTGTGCTTGAGGCAAGCGTTTTTCCAACCACCTGTGAAGACCAGTTGTTTCAGACCCCTCTGCCACACCAAGTACTCACTTAGTCGCTCTGACTGGGCATTGATTGAGTCTTGCTCTAGTGAGGGAATCACAGTCACTTGGTCCCCTAAGGATCTTAGGAATTTTGGTGGTTGCTGCTCCGTCTTTTGCAGATTCAGCAAAATCACATTGACCTGTTCCTGTAATAGTCTCTGTAGATGCTGCTGAAGACTTTTCTGAAAATCCTGTGAGTTCTTGACTAGCCTGCTGGCCTGAATCGCATATTCATCTGCATGTACCACTACATAGGCAATTTGCGGACCGCTCACTAAACCAAAGGAACTCGCTGTACTCATATACATAAACTTCGCTAAAGCATGGATCACTAAATAATCTTATTCTAAATTCGTATGGAGAGGACTCCGCATACTTTTGAGAAAATCCAATTGACCGCACTAACTCAAATCAAGAAATCTTTTCTACTTATTTTCAAACAAAATCGGTCTTCCAGAAAATCGGCGTGTAGTCTCATCTTTGCTAACTATTTTTCATTCACATTATCACTAATGAAAAACTGATACTACCTGACTGATTGGGCTTCCGTAGAATACGTTGTGTGGCTAGAGCCAGCTCTAGTAGAAAACGAGTATGAAGAGAGAGGATGCGATTGGCTCTGTTTGAATTATATTTATTGCCTTTTGCCGTGTCGTGATTTCTTAGCAAGGAAATGGTCGTAGTCGCTACTGAGGTGTTCTCACATATGAGAAAGAATATTTGTTCGAGAGTAAAAAAATCGCTACCCGCTTGGTAGCATCTCACACTCGTTCGAAATCGTTATTGCATTGGCTGGATGCTTCGGATAATTGCCAATAAACATTGCTCTTACAAGAAACCAGCTTCTCGTGCCTCTTGCTCTACTTCTTCGAAATCCTGCATCACTTTGATCTCAGCATCTTTCTCAGTATAGCTACAGTGTTCGATCAGGTAACGCTGTAAGGCATAAGTCAGATACGCTTGGTACTCGCGACTGTACTGATTATCCATAAATATTCTCTAATTTTATTTTTTCATATTAGAAAACGTCCCATCTCTTTTACTCCAAGTAGGAATCACAGGTGCTTGAACTAACTAGACACAGTAGTTTTCTTCGTATTGAACTATTCAATTTGGTATCGAATTATCAACACACAGACCCTATATTGCTGAATTAAGTTTCAGAGTTTAATTTGTTGAGTTCACATAACTTGGGTGCTCAGGTTGATATTATTCGATGTTGCCAATCAAAAAAGTTTCTTTTGCATTCATTTCATGAACTGGATAGACTCATTTAAATTAGCAGCTTTAAACTGCTATAACTAAGAGAAAACAGATTACAGAATAAAAGTAACTGATTCTGTAATGATTGCTTACGAACGCTCTTTGCACTAACTTGCAGAGGATAGCGTACTATCTTAGAGGCGAAGCAAAGTTTACTTTGCTAATTGATCAACAGCTAACTGAGGAAGACCATGCCCAGCGTACAAGAACTTGAGAATCAGATTGCAGAACTGCAAAAGCAAAGAAAAACTGCGTTACGGGATGAAAGAAACAAGGATCTGTCTCTCGTCAGGGAAATGTGCAAGAAGCACGGATTTACTGCGCGGATGTTGAAAGGATACTTGGCGGAAGGAAGAAACAGAAGGAAGAAGTAAAGATTACGCTAGTGGATTAAAGCTATCCGAATTTGTTTACATTAAATAAGGGGAGCTTTAATCTACTTTTTCTCAGGCTCGTGGCTCAGATCACCGACCTCAAACCAGGCCCAACTCACCTATAATCAATCCATCTTCAGGCGTAAAGATCTACCGAGTTCGGTGATTTTTTTGAATCTTCTACTGGCTTCTCTGCTGCTAATATTTCTAGTTTGAAGATCAGATCTGCGTTGGGAGGAATACCAGCTCCAGACATTCCAGAAGGACCATACGCTAGCTTGGCAGGAATTTTGAGTTGTAGCTTAGTACCAACCCGCATTCCCTCCATGGCTTTTTCCCACCCCTTGATAACCATGCCTTCGCCATGGTTATATTCAAAAGGCCGTCCCTTGTCGATGCTGCTGTCGAACTTGGTAAAGTCGCTAGCTAACCAGCCTTCATAATGAACGCTGAGCTTACTGCCAGTTTCAACTTTCTCCCCCTTGCCCAACTCCTCAACGTAGACCATCAACCCACCAGGTAACTTCTTGAAGGAAGCATCCATCGCCAGTTCAGGAGCTGGATTTTCTTCCTTTACACCATTGGCTTCTTCCCCTTGCTTGCCTTCGTCCGTGACAGGGGGAGTGTACTTGGTACGCAGGTTGGTGAAGGTGTTATTGCTGATATTCATCTACACCGAAATGCGTTGCTTGCCGAATTGGGCTGATCCATCAAAATAGTAACCCGAATCGGAGAATTGTCATCACCTTGAGCCACTCCTTGGCTGACATCCATGTAAAGCTTGATCGACTCACCTTGCAGGTTGTACTGATCGGTTTGCACTTGGGCATTGCCTTCCAATAAGATCAGTTGGGTTGCTTGCTCCATCCTTACAGAATCAGCACGGGCTACTCGCCCAGGCTGCTCGAAGCATACCGCTCGTTCCGCATAGACTGTTTGAATCTGCTGAGTTGCATCAAACTCCACCTGGACCCGACCACCGTAGATCCGTAGCTGTTCTGGTGACTTGAAAAGCTCTACCGCTCCTTCCAGCAAAAGACGCCGAACTTGGCTATTGAGCGTTGCCTGAGCTGCCTGTAGAGTCACCATCTCTGGAGAATCACTGGTTGGTGGCAATTCCTCTAGACTATTGAACGCTTGCTGTCGACGAATTTCATCCAGGTCTAATTCCATCTGAGCAGGCTCCGCTTCACTGCGTCCCTGTAGGAGCACCTGTTGTCTTAGCAGGTCGGCCTGCATTAAATTACCACTGATTTTTCCTTGCTTAGCGCTAGCACGAAACTCTTCGTTGAAGCGCAAGATCTGGACCGGTCCTCGCACATCTTCGTTCGCAAATCCTTCTTCTGCACGCTCATAGAATAGAAATCCGGCCTGCAAGGTTCACTCCCACTGTTCCACCTCTACAGCCCCCTCACTACGCATTTTCTCGTACTTTTCTTGGCGCACTAAGTTGAGTAACTCAGAGCGGAAGCGTAGCTGTTCTCGTGGCAATTCTCCCTGAACTTCACCACGAAATACCAACTCACCCTTTTTCTGATCACCACTGAATTCTTGGGCTTGCAGTTGTAGACGTCGCATCTCAGCAAACTGTTCAATCTGTTCTAGCGCTTCGGTTGTCGGGGAACGCGGCAACTTCTGCAGCGCAGCACGCAGATCTTCTTTCGTGTCAAAACGAATTCCTACCAAAGACCGCAGATCCCTGAGAATTTCCAATGGTAAACCTGCCTGACGCAAATGGATCAGGGTGTTGCTGGAAAGTTCATAAGCATTGCTACTCTGTGCCCAGACAAAATTGGTGAGGCAGCAGAAGATCAGCGACAGCAAGCCGATTCGGAAGCGCATCATAGTGTCACCTTATAGAGGAGTTTTGCTTGTAGTGCAGAGCTGCACGTGAGAAGGAAACAAACAAAGGATGTGGGGCGAAGGGCTTTGATTTCAACTCTGGATGGTACTGGCAGCCAATGAACCAGGGGTGATCTGCCAATTCAATGGTTTCTACCAGGTCGCGATCCAGATTTCTGCCAGAAATCACCAATCCTGCAGATTCTAGTTGAGGAACAAATTCGTTCATCACTTCATAGCGATGACGATGACGCTCACGAATCTCTGGTTTAGCATAGATTCGCGCAATCTGAGTTCCTTCCCGCAAGTGGGCCGTATATGCTCCAAGACGCATTGATCCACCAGTATTTTGTTGTCCTTGCTGCTCTGACATTAAATCAATCACATTTTCATCATGGGAACTCTGAAATTCTCCAGAATTGGCATCCTTCAGATTGGCAACATTGCGCGCGAATTCAATCACAGCCATCTGCATTCCCAGACAAATGCCAAAGAAAGGAATTTGTTGTTCTCGTGCATGCTGAACAGCCAAAATTTTTCCTTCTGTACCACGTTCTCCAAAGCCTGGTGCAACCAACACAGCATGAGCGGGAGCTAGCATTGGCCCAACTGTCTTTTCTGTGATTTCCTCGGAGTTGATATAGATTAGGTTCAGACGCAGGTTGCAGGCAATGCAGCCATGCACGAGCGCTTCGTTGAGGCTTTCATAGGTGTCCCGCTGATTGACGTACTTTCCAACAAAGGCAATGGTAATTTCATCAATTGGCTCTTTGTAGGCTTCCACAATATCTACCCAATTCTGAAGCTTGGGGCGTCGTGTCCACATCTGCAGCAACTCAATGATTTTGTCATCAAGCTTCTGCTTGTGATAGACGAGCGGAATCTCGTAGAGAAAATCAACATCCAGCCCATCAATCACCGCATCAACAGGAACATTGGTGAACAAGGCGATCTTCTCACGCAACTTATCCGGCAAAGGTTCTGGTGTCCTGCAGATCAGCATATCTGGCTGAATCCCAATCTCTCGTAGCTTACCCACACTGTGCTGGGTTGGCTTGGTCTTCATCTCTGTCGTATAGATGATCAGCGTTAGGTGAATATAGAGAGTGTTTTCACGACTATAATCATGACGAAACTGACGGATCGCCTCTAGAAAGGGTAAGGACTCAATGTCACCTACGGTACCGCCGATTTCCACGATAGCGATATCTACATTATCACTAGCCCGAAGCACTGCTTCCTTGATCTCATCAATCACATGAGGCACAACCTGAACAGTTGCACCCAGGTATTCACCGGCCCGTTCCTTGCGAATGATTTTATCGTAGATCTGCCCCGTTGTGCAGTTGTGAACTCGAGACACGACGGCATTGGTATAGCGCTCGTAATGCCCCAAATCCAAATCAGTCTCTGCCCCATCCTCAGTAACATAAACCTCACCGTGTTGGAAGGGATTCATGGTTCCTGCATCAATATTGATGTAAGGATCTAGTTTCATCAGACTGACGGTTAGGCCACGGCTCTCGAGCAAGGCACCAATGGAGGCTCCGGCAATGCCTTTGCCCAGGCCCGAAACAACGCCACCGGTGATGAAGATAAATTTGGTCTGCATAGTTGAATATCGACTGGTGATGGACGCTATCGGCAGGAAATCTGTTATTGAGAGGAGCTTGGCAGGACACTCCGGCCCATTGCCATGAAGAGCAAGTCAGCGAGGTCTGCGGCTTGCGAATCGCAAGGCTTCTCTATATACAGTCTAGTTGCTGATTTGCAAATCTCTTCTGCCTAAAAAAATCTGCATGCCCAATCTGCTTTACATTGATCACGATCTGACACGCTTGGGTGAGATTCAACACCAACTTTCGGAACACTTCCAGTTGGAAGTCGCTTTCAATGGCTGGGAAGGCTTCGCTAACTCCGTCGTGAACAAACCAGATGTTGTTTTGCTGAATCTGGAACTGCCTGTGATGGACGGATTGGAACTGGTGCGCTTGGTTCGTACAGAACCTGATTGTGCGCATTTGATCCTACTTGGTTTTTCTCTGAAAGAACTTTCCTCAGAATTTGCCGAAACAGCCGAAAGACTCGGTTTGAATCGGTTGGTTGAATATCCTTTTGCTCAGCAACTACCAGCAGAACTATTCAAAATGCTGCCTGTTGCCACACAGGACTGATTCCTTCGATCAACCTACCAGCTGTCAACCCAACTTCGCCCGACTGTTTTGCCTTCCAATCCCCAGCAGTTCCATGCCACCAACAACCAACTAAGGTTGCCTCCAAAGGATTCAAGCCTTGCGCCAGTAGTCCTCCAATCATCCCACTGAGGACATCTCCAGAACCTGCTGTTGCCATTCCCGGATTGCCTGTAGGATTGATGAAGACCTGTCCATCTGGAGTACCAATCACCGTGAGCGCTCCCTTGAGCAGCAGAACTACTCCCCACATCTGTGCCCAGTGACGCACAGTAGCCACACGTTGTCGCTGAAACTCTGAGACAGGCTGGCCAATCAAGTGGGACAACTCCCCCGGATGTGGTGTTAGTACAGCCGGAATTCCTCTTTCACGAAGCCAATCCGGATCAAGCGCATTCAGCCCATCGGCATCAATCAGAACTGGCAACTCTCTCACTGCCAGTAAAATCCCCTCCAACAATGCTGGGATTTCTTCGTTGGTACCGATGCCACAACCCACAACCAGCGCACTGTAGCGTCGCAATTGGGGTCTCAGTTCGGATAGAGCATTCACTTGCCAAATATCTTTTGTCTGAGATGCTGACCAAGTCATCACTTCTGGAACGCCGAGAAGCCTATCTCGTAAAGCGCCTGGTACTGCTGCAGTGACTAGTCCGGTTCCCACCTGCAAGGCTGCTTGACTCGCCAACTGTACCGCACCTGCCATTCCTGCCTGACCACCCAGCACCAGCAAATGGCCAAAAGTTCCCTTGTGGGCTGTGATCGGACGTTTTGGAAGAGCTTGTCGAAAAAAATTCTCTGTCAGCAGGTAAGTGGACTTCTCCCCAGTTGGCCAATGCGGAGGAATGCAGACATCGACAACATGAATCTCTCCAGCTTGTTCACGACCAGGATGTTGCCACAACCCAATCTTGGGAACCTGAAAAGTGACCGTAGACTCACAGCGTGTTGCTGTTTCCAGTATCTGACTTTCATCTGCCGAAATTCCCGAAGGCAGATCCACACCGATTACTTCTGCAGGGCTGGCATTGATGGCTGCAATCCAATCTGCATATAGACCAACAATAGGACGTCGCAGACTAACTCCAAAGATAGCATCCAGAACAACGTCTGCTTCTTCAATGGCTTGTGCTGCAGCAGGTTCTGGGAAAGTCAGAGTGGGACCGAAATTTTGCCAAAGACGGAAGTTCTGCTGAGCATCTGGAGTGTTAGGTTCCTGAAGGCAGACTACCGAAACAGAATAGCCCCGGTTGGCCAATAGACGGGCTGCCGCATAACCATCTCCACCATTGTTGCCGCTTCCACAGCAGACACAGATTCTCCTGGAGTTTGGATAGCGTTGTTCCACCCAGTCTGCGACAGCCCGAGCCGCATTCTCCATTAGTAATAGGCCAGGTAGCCCGAGTTCCTCAATCGCTCGGTGATCCATCGCCTGCATGCTCACAGCATCTGTTAAGCGGTCACAACAATCGAGGAGGTTGGCTTCTATCATTTTGGCTTTGTGTATCTTGACAGTAGCAGGTCGACACCCAGTCTATCCTGAAATGGGCAATCAGATGATCTAGTGGATATTTTTCACTGATCATGCATCTCAGCGCACCAGCAAATCTGCTACAGCTTTCAGAACCTGTTTGAGTTCTTTTTCCAGAGTAGCCAATGAATCCGGAACCACGTTGCCTTCGCGCAGTTGTGCTTCAGCAGTGCGAGACGCCGTCTCCAGTCCTTTAGCTCCCAGACTACCCGCAATTCCCTTCAGGGTATGGGCGAGCCGAGCAGCTTCTACCAGATTTTCTTCCGCAAGTAATTCCTGCATCTTTTCCGCCGTGCTGGACTGGTTACGCTGAAAGACATCCAACAGACGCAGGTACAGCGAGGTATTTTGGTTCAGACGATTCAGAGCGGTTGTGATCGCTAGCCCAGAAACATTGGCAGGCAATTCTTTTGGTGGTGACTCCAGTGGTTGATTGGTCAGCACGGTTGTCTCATTTTTCTTGGGTGGAATCCATTGGAGCAATTTGCTCAACAACAACTGTAACTCAATGGGCTTGGGAATATGATCGTTCATCCCCACTTCTAGCGCCTGCTCACGGTCTGTATGAAGAGCATTGGCGGTCATGGCGATGATGGGCAATTCCTTGAATTGTGGTAAGCGCCTTAAGAAGCGAGTTGCTTCATAGCCATCCATCACAGGCATTTGCACGTCCATCAATACTAGATCATAGGACTGGCGTCGTAAAACATTGAGAGCCTCCTGACCATTCGGAGCTACATCTACCACGAAATTACGCTGCCGGAGCAGTTCGGTAGCCAGTTGCTGATTGAGTTCGTTATCCTCAACCAATAGAATTCGTGATCCACGAATTTTGCTGAGATCTGGCTCCACCACCTTGTTACTTTGGAAAGAATCTGTGCCATCAGGATCTGTATTCGGCTGGAGTAGATTGTTGAGAGCCGTGTGCAGGGCCAGCTTTTGAATCGGCTTGATCAGCATCCCACCGACTCCTGCCTGCTGTGCCCGAGGCCAAAGATCGTCCCGACCGTAGGCCGTCACCAGCAGGATTTTTGGCAACTTTTCCAACTCCAGTTCGCTCCCAATCAGTTTAGCTGTACGAATGCCATCCATCCCTCCACCGAGGCGCCAGTCAATCAACACCAAATCAAAAGCTCCCCGTCCTACTCTTCGCAGAGCTTCTTCACCAGAATGCACAGCCTCAGTTTGTAATTCCAAGGCCTGTAGTTGTTGCTCCAGGATCTGGCACGAGGTCCGATTGTCATCCACAATGAGAGCACACAGATTTCTGCAGTTAGCAATCATCTGATGGGAAGCTGGACGGGAAGAAGCCATTCTCAGGCTCAACTCAAAAGAAAATGAAGTTCCTTGGTGCACGGTACTCTGTATACGAATCTCTCCTCCCATCATCTCCACGAGTTGCTTGCAGATCGCTAGACCTAGCCCTGTACCACCATATTTCCGAGTAGTCGATGAATCGACCTGAGTGAAGGATTGGAACAACTGAGACAGCTGTTCTGCAGGAATACCAATGCCCGTGTCCCGAACCGTAAAGCGTAACCGGATGATGTCTGTCGCACGCTCCAACTCTTCAACGGCAATGACAACCTCACCCCGTTCGGTGAACTTGACTGCATTGTTGGTCAGGTTTGTCAGGATCTGACCAAGCCGCAAGGGATCCCCAACCAGCTGTGCTGGGAGACTTGGTGGCACGTCGAAAAGCAACTCAATATTTTTTTCCAGCGCTCGGATTGAGAGCATCGTTGAGATATTCTTGAACACTGAATCGAGGCTGAAGTTTGTTTCTTCCAACTCCAGCTTGTTGGCTTCAATTTTAGAGAAGTCAAGAATATCGTTGATGATGCCAAGCAGTGACTGTGCTGAGCTTGCAATCTTGTCCAGATAGTCACGTTGCTGTGGATTCAGACGGGTTTGGATACACAGTTGAGCGAGCCCAATGACCGCATTCAACGGTGTGCGGATTTCGTGGCTCATATTGGCGAGAAACTCGCTCTTGGCCGCATTGGCGGCATTGGCCGCTTCCATCGCTTCATGCAAACTTCGCTCATACTGCTTCTGGACCGTGATATCTTCCTGCATCACAACCACACTGCTGAGATCTCCGTTATCCTCCAGCACAGGAGCCACCAACATTCTTGCCCAGTAGTCCTGATTGTTTTTGCGGCGAGCCTGGAGTTCTCCTTGCCATTCTTGTCCTACAGTGACTGTCTCCCAGAGTTCTCTATACGCATTGTTTGTCGAGTCTGTCTGATAGAATTGCACCATCTGCTGACCACAAACATCTTCCTCCGCAAAACCAGTAACTTCGATGAACTTCCGGTTCACGTATTCAATACAACCGCTACGATCCGCAATGATCGTCATCGCTGAGCTAAAGTGAACTGCATGTGAGAGTTTGCGCATGGTCTGCTCAGCCTGCTTTCGAGCGCTGATTTCCCGCACAGAAACCATGATCATCGTACCCTGACTGGTTTGGGAGCGAACGGCGCTGATTTCCACTGGGAGAACGTTTCCAGATTGATGTCTTGCAAAGCACTCAACACTCCGACCCTGACCATCTGGAGGCAACAGTGTAATTTCCTGAATCTTTGGCATTGCCTGTGTTGGCTGGATCAGCAGGTCGGCAAGACTTCGCAGATCTAGATCCTCCCGGCTATAGCCAAAGATTTCCTCAGCCCAGGTATTGGCAAAGGTGATCTTCCACTCAGTATTCAAGACAAACAGGGCATCCGGTACGTTCTCTAACAAAACCCGATAATAGGAGGCCATGTTGGCCAGCGTAATTTCACGGTTTTGCTGATCTTGGGAAAATGCGGATTCCTCTGAATTCATGGGCATGAACTCTACGAAAGCTAACAAAAAGTCACAAAAATCAACATCATCTAAGAAGCACTAACAGAGAGCAATATTTTTGTGGAAAAATGAGGTAGGAAGAGGCTGGCCTGTGATCAGCCAGCCTGAAAAGAGGGAATCCGTTAGTTGGTCTCAGTTGACCAATAATCCACCGTATTCTACGAAGAAGGGAACAAAGACAAGGCTGAGAATCGCTGACAGCTTGATCAAAATGTTCAGTGAAGGACCAGAGGTGTCTTTCAAGGGATCACCTACCGTGTCACCAACCACAGCAGCTTTGTGAGTATCGGTTCCCTTTCCACCCAGGTTCCCAGCTTCAATGTACTTCTTGGCATTGTCCCAAGCCCCTCCAGAGTTGGCTGAAGAAATTGCCAAAACACCGCCAGCGACCAATGAACCAGCTAATACTCCGGCCAGTGCAGGAATACCAAAGAGGAAGCCTACAACGATTGGAGTACTTAAAATTAGGATACCAGGAGGGATCATCTCACGGACGGCGGCCTTGGTCGAAATGGCAACACATTGTGCATAGTCTGGCTCGGCCTTGCCCTCCATGATGCCATCAATCGTACGGAACTGACGGCGTACTTCCTCAATCATGTCAAAGGCTGCTTTTCCAACGGACTTCATAGTCATTGCTGAGAAGAGGAAGGGCAGCATGGCACCTACAAAGAGACCAGTCAGTACCAATGGATCCAGCAAGCTGATGCTAGCCATCAGGTCAACATCTGGCTGCAGATAGTCAGCACGGGTCAGGAAGGCAGCAAACAGAGCCAACGCCGTCAGAATCGCGGAACCGATTGCGAAGCCTTTGCCAATCGCAGCGGTCGTGTTACCAGCAGCATCCAACACGTCGGTGCGCTTGCGCACACCCTCTTCCATTCCGCTCATTTCGGCGATACCGCCAGCGTTGTCAGCCACTGGACCGTAAGCGTCGATTGTCAAACCAATGATCAGAGTGCTGAGCATACCCAAGGCAGCAATCGCTACTCCGTACATCCCACCAAAGTAGAATGGCACATAAATACTGACAGCAATCGCTAGAATCGACCCGACAGAACTGTGATAACCAAGTGCCAGGCCAAAAATTATGTTGGTGGCCGCCCCAGTTTCTGAAGCTTTAGCCACTTCCCGCACGGGTGCAAAGTCATGAGATGTGTAATATTCCGTCAATAGACCAACGGCCAGTCCGGCAACTGCACCAGCGAAATAGCACCAGTAGATACCAAGATTAGTGTATTCTGAGCCACTGATCACAAAGGTTGCAGGCAGAGCCCACTTGGTTACGAAGAACATCACAACTACGCTGAGGATCGTGGAAACGATCAGCATCTTCTTGAGAGTAGGAGCCACGTCTTTCTCTTCCTGCACCCTTGCTGTAAACATCGTAGCTAGCGCCAATGGAATGCCAATCGCAGTGATCAGGATCGGGAAAAGTAGAGCTTCCAGATTTGTGGCAAAAGCAACAGCACCAATCACCAGCGCAGCACAAGTGCTTTCAGCACAGGAACCAAAAAGATCTGCGCCCATTCCGGCCACATCACCAAC
>JAQWOT010000139.1 GCA_029245725.1 SAR324 cluster bacterium
CTTCCTTGCAGCCAAGTATTTCTCTGCGGCTTTCTCACTAGTAATACTGTAGTAGCTCTTGCCTTGCTTCATGTCTGCAAACAATTCCAAGTACAACTCCTTGCCTAGTTCCACAGCTTCTGTCCTTTTCCTTGTCCGCAAACTCTTCCTTACGTACTTCTTCTCCTTTTCCAACCAAGCCTAAACTGCCAATAGTCTCCACGCTTGTACACACAGGCATCATCAAATATTGCTATCTCATCCTCTTTGTATTCTGTCTTCCTTCCACCCATATCCGCTCCACGTTTTTAAACTTTTTGGAATTTTCGCGTAGCTGTGCCTGCAACATAATCAAAAATGTCCAATAAATTCAGTGTAAAAATTTAGAGTGTGTAAGCTTTTTGAAAAAAATTAAACATAAAAATCAGTAGTTTATATTTAATTTGTTGCGTTACGACTACTACGGATTTCCAGAGCAGTCCTATCATCTTGATTATCCTGTTCCCGGTTCATCAGCACTAGCAGAAACTGTCCAGTTGCAACTCAGAAAACAAGGAATCGCTGCGGTGTTGGAGCAAAGTCGCAGACTGGATCACGGAGTATTTGTACCGTTGATGCTGATGTATCCCAACGCAGACATTCCCTGCATCCAGGTTTCCTTGCAGCAGAGTCTTGACCCATTAGCCCATTTGCAACTCGGGCAGGCCTTGGCTTCTCTGAATCAGGAGGGTTTGCTGATTCTCAGCTCAGGGTTTCCCTTTCACAACATACAGGCTTTCTTCCGGCAGGGCTCAGGAATCCCGGATGCCAAGAATATGGCTTTTGAGACTTGGCTAAAGGAGGCTCTGAGCAATCCTGACTTGTCGGAAACAGAACGGTGGGAACGCCTGCGGAATTGGGAAAGCGCTCCAAACGCAAGATACTGTCACCCTCGAGAGGAGCACCTGTTGCCGCTGCTTGTTTGCTATGGTGTAGCTCAACGCCCTTGTGCAAGAGTAGAAACCGTTACAGTACTGGGCAAGCAGGCTAGCTCCTTCATCTGGTGAACTCACATTCCTTCAGATTGATGGAGTTTCCCTCCAGTAAGTGAGCTACAGGGCATTGCACTCTGATCCCTGAACCGCTATAACTGCGCAAACATTCCCTTCTTCCATTTCTTCTCCAATCAATCCTTATCAGATCTGAGACCATGGTGAGTACAACTATCCCCCGAGATTACAGCCTCATTGGACCAGAAGCCCAAAAAGCTGAAGAGAAAGGACTGGCCTCCGCAACTTGGTACGCCACGCCTATCCCCCGCAAACGTATGAAGGAATTGATGCGCCGCTCAGATCAACCAGCTATTCGAGATACAGCCATCTGGTTGGGCCTGCTTATGATGACAGGTGGATTTGGTGTGTATTTCTGGGGAACCTGGTGGTGTGGGCCCTTCTTTTTTGTTTATGGGATTCTTTATGGTAGTGCCTCGGATTCTCGTTGGCACGAGTGCGGTCATGGTACCGCATTTCGCACCCAGTGGATGAATCAAGCTGTGTATCAACTCGCTTGCTTCATGATTATGCGCAGCCCCACAGGATGGCGTTGGTCCCACACACGTCATCACACAGACACAATCATTGTCGGTCGTGATCCTGAGATTGCCATTGGTCGTCCTGCTCGGCTGTTTCGACTGTTCCTTAATTTCTTTGGCCTGATCGATATTCCAATCTCTCTGGCAAAGACAGTCCTACATTCTTTTGGACAGTTGACTGCCGAGGAGGCTGACTATATCCCAGAGATGGAACGACACAAAGTTTACAATGTGGCCCGTGTCTGGATCATGGTCTATGGACTGACTGCTGCGGTTAGTGTGATCTACCAGAGTTGGCTTCCATTGATGCTGATCGGCTTGCCCCGCGTGTATGGAACTTGGTTACACATCATCTTCGGTCTGACCCAGCATGCTGGCCTGGCTGAAGACGTTCTTGATCATCGCCATAACACGCGCACTGTTTATATGAACCCCATCTTTCGCTATCTCTACTGGAACATGAATTATCACGTGGAACACCACATGTTTCCGATGGTTCCATATCATGCGCTCCCTGCTCTTCATGAAGAGATGAAAGCCTATACAGCCCCTGTTTATCGGAATATGATTGAAGCCTACCGTGAGATTATTCCTGCCTTGTGGAAGCAATCTGGTGATCCTGAATTTTTTGTCCCCAGAGCTGTCCCAAAACCAGACTCAACAAATGAGCAATCAAGCCCAGTAGTAGCTGCCTGAAATGGACTTGAAGGGTTTTTAACCATTGTCTTTGAGAGTTGATTGTTTGGGTGTTTCTAACTTCAAAATCTACCATTTGGAAAATTGGTAAACTGCTATCTAAGAGTGATCTTGAGAGTAGGTTTAATTTCAGTTTTTTTGATCATGATTTCAATCTTTAAAAAGACTTCAAAAATCCGAAAAGCATTAGGATTTATTCTCATTGGAATCATTGTTCTTGGTGCTTTCATTACTACTACACAAGCTCAATCCAATGAGTTGCTTCAATCAAGAATACGACTCTTTGAAGCCTGGTTGAATACCTTAATGAGTGATCAAACCTTACGAGGAGTTTCTGTCAGTCTTGTTCAGAATCAAAAGCTTGTTTATGCCAAAGGATTTGGAGTTTCTGACTTTGAAAAAAAATCTCCAGCTACTGAGTCAACCAATTATCGAATTGCTTCAATCACAAAGCTCTTTACGAGTCTTGCTTTGATGCAGCTAGTAGAACGCCAGAAAATTTTACTAGACACTCCTGTAGTTGAAATAATTCCTGAACTGAGGGCAATCAAAACAAATGGTCATCCTGTAGAAGACATCACTATCAAGTCCATCTTGACTCACACTACGGGTTTACCCACCAATCCCAATT
>JAQWOT010000140.1 GCA_029245725.1 SAR324 cluster bacterium
GTCACCCAAAACTGTAGGATTGAAAATAATGATCGTTTATTTATTGATTCTTGACTTAATGGACAATCTGTAAGATCAATTTAGATTCTAAACTTATTGGGAAGTTTAGTTTATTGAGGAATTTTCCGATAGTAAGAAAACACATGATTTCAATGAATCAATATTGTTGTGTGAGTAATTAAGGAAAAATGATAAAACTTTTAATTTTATTTAAGGCTAATCAATGAAATTCTTTGTAGATTCTGCTGATGTAACTGAAATAAAAAAACTCAATGATATTGGTATCGTTGATGGTGTGACTACCAACCCAACTATAGTTGCTAAGTCAGGTCGTCCCATCAGAGAAGTGCTTGCTGAAATTTGTGATATTGTTGATGGGCCAGTTTCTGGTGAAGCTGTGGCAACTGATGCAGAAGGAATGGTAAGAGAGGGACTGTGGTTGAGTGAGATTGCTGACAATCTTACTGTAAAAGTACCTGTAACAACCGAAGGCGTAAAGGCTACTAAGGTTTTGAGCGAAAAGGGAATTGCAGTGAATGTAACAGCTTGTTTTAGTGCTGGTCAGGCCTTACTAGCAGCTAAGGCTGGTGCAACATTTATTAGCCCATTTGTTGGTCGATTGGATGATATTGGTGTTCATGGAATGCAGTTAATTCAGGATATTCGATTGATATATGACAATTTTGACTTTGAAACAGAAATTTTAACAGCTTCAGTAAGAAGTGTAGGTCATTTGTTGGAAGCTGCGCGCTTGGGCGCTGATGTGGCGACGGTACCACCGAATATACTTTGGCAACTCTTTGAACATCCAATGACTGATTTAGTCGTTCAAAAGTTTCTACAGGATTGGGAGAATACTGGGCAAAAACTAGGAGATTGATTGCTGACTTACTAGATTATATAAAAATTTTTCATTTCCCTAGTCAAAACAAATAAAGACTATGAGTTATCTGAAGCGGGCTTGGATCACTCATAGTCTTCCCAATTCCAGTCCTGCCCTTCGCTGGGGTCATAATCTAGTTCTTTTAAAGTAGTATTCTGACTGATGATTTTTCCATCCTTGTAATTGAGTAATGTGGTAACTGAATTGAAAATTTCTGCATCTCTGTATTTGTTGAAATACTGCAATTCCAGTAAATCACCATCTTCTGAAACAGTTTTCGGTGGTGTTATTATGAGTGACTCAGCAAGGGCCATATATACTGATTTATCTTCATCAAGATTTACTTTGACCTCTGTAAAGACGTCACTTGAAGAATATTCAGCATGGTATATTTGATCAACGAATGAAAAATCTTTTTCTTTTGCTCCAATTCGCCAAGCCTTGTCAAATGCTTCTGCCCTAGTCACTTGCTCTCCTTATGCTTTAAACCGTAATTTTATTTTTTGTAAGAGTGTAGCTCACTAACTGCTTGCTACCAATCATTCGTAATCTTCCCAATTCCATTCTTGGACTTAATTCACTTTTCATTTGCCACCCTTGAGATTGATTGGAAGGTTGATTGAACGAACAAAATAATCATGACAATGAAAGTCTCAAAATAGAATCAACATGCTACAGAGGTAGTATTGATTATGAAGGCTAGCCTGCTAACAGGCTGGGATAAATGAGAAAATGCAATCAGGATTGAGATGGAATACCAAAATGGAGATTTGATTAGATTTTCAATATCAGCTAATTTCTTTTTTCTAAATTTGGGAGAGGTAGTTTACTATGAATAAATTTTGAACCAACTTTAACAGACACACTTATCTATCAAAGATAAATAAATTATTTTCAATCAATTTTAATTACTCACCAAAAAAGGAAGGTGCTGTTCAGTAATGGTTTTTTATTTGGTTTCGCTTGGTTTCACTAAGATTTCTATTCAAGATTTAATTTTCCTAAAATACTTTGAACCTCTGTAACGGAACCTGTTTTATCAAGCCACTCTTTTGGAATTGTTTCTTCACCGTGAATAGCTCCAAGTAAGGATCCGACCTGTATCGCTCTTGAGCAATTACAACCTCCTGCAAATATGCTCAACCGAACACCCTCCTCGTAAGAGTTTGCTTTCATAACCGCATGTAGGGCCCCTTGAAAAGTCCCTGAATAGCGACAGGCTTTACCAACTTGTTGGACAAACTCGGAATGATCAACTTCTGACGCAGAAATAACCTGCTCTATTTCTTTGGTTACCTGCTGAGGAAGTCTATATATTTTAGGATTTTGGGCTAACTGATGAATTGGGTATTGCTCACCAGACAAGGCAAGTTCAAGTAGTTGTAAAAAAGCCAAAGCATGGTCTTCACAAAGGTGTCCACCAGCTACTATTTTTAAAGCTTTTTGACTCAGAGTGGTCCTTTGTTCTGGTTTAGAAACCAGCCACACTGGCAATGCGGCACAAAATCCATCAATTTCATCAGCAGTTTCAGGGCCAACTGGAATTTCTTCAGTGTGTGAAAAATTTTCTAACATTGTGGTGACCAACCCGTGGCGCCACGGACCATTGATTGGTGTGGGCCATCCTTTTTCACGAACTTCTGGAGTGTAATTGAGTTTTCTCTTTTGAAAAGCTGTCTCATAAGGTGTGTTTTGACCAAAATGAGAAACTACATGCTCCATAAAAATTCTAGGCTCAAAAACACCAGAATTATGGTTAAGAGACCTCAACATTACCAAACTCAGATCAAAATAGGCGCTGTTGGCTCCGGTGGGTAGGGTGTAAAATGGAGATTCACTTTTTGGCCAAAATTCAGGATTTGCTGTTCCACAAATGAGTTTCTGAATTTTTTCAGTATCATAAATCCAATGCAGTGGCCGTGCAGCAGCATCTGCAACGGCTGCCCCTAGCAAGATTGCTCTGCTGTTCTGAAGAATTTTCATCCAAAATAGTAAAATAAATGTTAAAAGCTTAATTACAAATATATTTGCTATTTTATCAAAAAAGATTCCTCAGTCTTTAAAATTCTTTTTCTTCTCAACCCGGAGTTAAAAATTCCTTAAAGAAAAAATTAAGAATTTAATCAGCAGGTTTGCAAATAAACAATTGAAATAAATGTGTTTATTTATGTTGCGCTGACTCTTCAAATTTTTTTCTAGATATTTTTGAAGAGGCAAAAAAATCTTTGATGGACTCGATCTCCTTGAAAACATTCGACCACAATCTTCAATTTTTACAGTTAGAGTAATAGTAGATCTGGGAGTTCTAACACCAGTGATTTACTTTGCAGCAGATCATCCTTCAATAGTTTCAACTGCTATAAGCAAGTTTGTGGAAGCCAATTGATTGTCGAACTGATTAAATCTCAACCACTGGGCAGTTTTCACGATATCTCACCTCTGCAGTCCAACTGTGGAATTTTCCTAAGTCACAGGACCGATTCAAATTTTGTCTTGCATAAATAATAAGAAGAGAATAAATGAATTATTCAACCCTAATTGGAGGTCGTTATGTGTAAATTTTACAGAATGAAACTAGCTCTTAGCTATTTACTTGTAATCACCATTTACCCAACCACAATTCTCCTTGCACAAGAAATCAACTTTATTGACAATTTTAACGCAATAAATTTAGGGGATTATCAGAAAAAAAATAATCCTATCAACACCTTTCAGGAAGCTCCATTGCTTCAATCCAAAGTGAAGAAAGGGCTGATTCCAAAATTGCAGGATCGGCTACCAAACAAAGAAGATATCTTGGTTGTAAGTCCCCGAGGGAGTATAGGAATTTACGGTGGGGAAATTACATTTAATGCGACTAATCCAACATCATTTGGGAATACAGGCTTTACGGCATGGGATCAACATTTGATGGGATATACTACAAACTGGGAAGTTCTAGTCCCAGAAATTGCGAAAAGTGTCGAGTTGAGTGACGACTTCAAAAGTGCTGTTGTTACACTCAGGAAGGGCATGAAATGGAGTGATGGCAATGCATTTGATGCGGATGATATCTTATTTTGGTATGAAGACATAGTTCAGAACCAGGATTTGCCGAACATGCCAAGGCAACTAGCACCAGGAGGAATGAAGGTAAGTATTGAGAAAATCAACGACCATCAAGTCAAGTTTGGGTTTGAAAATCCGTTTCCGAGCTTTGCTTTGGCATTGGCAAGATTTAGCTCAGGATTCCCGATGGCACCACACCATTATCTGGAAAAATGGCATATTAAATATAATAAAAAAGCGGAAGCCCTTGCCAAGGAAGAGGGATTCAACAACTGGATAGATGCTTTTGTATTCCATTATAATGGCCAGACGGGACAGAACGATTTTGATATCAACATGCCAGTACTCAAACCATGGCACCTCAAAAGAGTGGATGAATTTGGAAATAAATTTTATGAAAGAAACCCGTACTATTGGAAAGTGGATACTGAAGGAAACCAATTACCTTACATCGATAGACAAGTTCGATTAATAGTTTCAGAACCGGAGGTTGTAAAACTGAAAGTACAATCTGGGGAAATTGATTATGGTTTCTACAACTTAAGAGTTGAAGATCTGCCAATTCTGAAAGCTGGTGAGGAGAAAGGAAATTATAAAACAATCCTTTGGCCTGCTGCACAGGGTTCAATGCAGAAATATCAATTCAATATCACTGTCAAAGACGAGATACTGAATAATTTATTTAATGATGTAAGATTTAGACAAGCAATGTCACTGGCAATAGACAGGAGTGATATTAACCAAACATTATTTTTTGGGCTTGCAAAACCAAGACAGTGGGGGGTCGAACCTACTTCACCATTTTATGAAGAATGGATGTCAGATTACTATGCGAGTTACGATCCACAGGAAGCAAATAGGCTGTTAGATGAAATCGGATTGAAAAAAGGAGCTGACGGTATAAGAATTCGGTCAGATGGTGAACCACTGACAATTGTACTTTGGGATGCTATCAAAAGAATTCCCTTGAGCGAGATCGTGGCGGAGTACTGGAGAAATGTAGGAGTCCAAGTAACAATTAATCCTAGTACGCGAGAAGCATTCAAACAAGCACTGATTGCGAACGAAGTCCACGCATCGGTTTGGTTTGCTGACGTTGTTGCAGAAAAAGATATGTACCAAAGGCCAATATGGTTTCGGCCACCTTACGGTATCGATTCAACTCCAGTTGGTGGTGGCTTGGCTTGGAGAGAATGGTGGTTTACGAAGGGTATGAAGGGAGAAAAGCCTGAGGATCAATATTTCATAGATCAAATGGATTTAGTTGGTAAATGGCAAATGACTAAAATGGGCTCAGCAGATTATCATTCCCTTGGAAAGGAAATTGTGAAAAGGACATTGGAACGAATGTACCATATTGGTACTGTTGGAGAAGCACCTGAAGTATTTGTGAGGGCAAAGAATCTAATAAATTTCCCACCAGATGAGGGAACTGTTTATATAAATCATCTTGTAAGTGGTCATTCAGACCAGTGGTATCTTCAATAAAAGAATAAGCCTTTGGAAGAAATCTGTGTTAGAAGAAATCTTTGATAATAATCATAAAAGAAAGGAAAATAAAATATAAATTTAGATAATGAAAAGAAAGAGCTGAAAGCTTTTTACCATAAGTGCATGGGGTTGAGTGTACAATTAAAAGAATAAAGTAAAATTAAGCTTCCAAAAAAAGATTATTATGAATTGCTGGTAGTGAATAATCTGCCAGCAATAAACATCACTTGATGTGAAATTATTGAATACAAAATACAGATAAAATCTCACGAAGAATCAAAATTCCCCGCCTAATTACCCGTAGTAAATCAAAAAGACTCCTCAGAATTATCAAGTTTAGTAAATAGAAATAGGTATTTACGCCTATTCTTTTGGCGCATAATTGATAGGCCACTCAAAAGCAATAAAAAGTTAAATAGGTAAATATAATTCAATCCTAACAGGTTATATAAAATAGGATTTTAATTCAGTAGGTTAAATCAAAATTAAATTTTCAAGAAATTTGCCAAAAGATATTAATCAAACAAAAAAATCTAAATAAATATGAAAATTAAAAGAAAACTATTTATTATTTGAAATTCGGTAATTTGGAAAAAATGAATAAATGAAAAATCATTTAAAATTTAAAAAAAAGTATAAAAAGTATAAAAATGAAAGATTTGAAAAGAATATTTTGGTTGTTCTGTACATGAAAATTCAGTTCAAAACAATTTAGTTATTTAGATGAATTAGAAAATACTTAACAAAAAAATATTTAAAATTTAAAAAGATCAGTAGGAAAATGTTGAATTTTCTTTTAAAAAGACTTGTCTACATGATAATTGTCTTAGGCTTGGTATCAATTGCTTCATTCTACATTGTCAACTTACCACCCGGAAGCTGGATTGAAAGTTACGCTATCGAATTAGATAATAGTGGGGAAATGGTTGATGAAGAAGAGTTAATATACCTAACTGAAAGATATGGATTAGACCAACCCATTCATATTCAATACCTGAGATGGATGGTTCCTATACTAACCGAGGGTGATTTTGGTCAGTCTTTCGAATGGCAAAAACCTGTATGGAGTCTCATTAAGGAAAGACTGTTTTTAACAATGGTAATTTCTACTCTTTCCTTGGTTTTCATATATTTAATATCGATCCCAATAGCACTTTACTCTGCAACAAATCAATATTCATTTTTTGACTATATATTTACATTTCTGGGTCTCATTGGGTTAGCAATTCCAAATTTCTTACTTGCTTTAATTCTTATGATTGGCCTGACGCACTTATTTGATTTCTCACCTGGTGGTTTGTTCTCACCTGAATACTTACGAGCTGAATGGAGTTCATTAAAATTCTTGGATCTTTTGAAGCATTTGCCAGTACCAATTATTGTGATCGGAACCGCTGGAACTGCAGGAATCATCAGAATTCTCAGAAGTCTTCTGCTGGATGAACTTGAAAAACAGTACGTAAGTACTGCACGAGCTAAAGGTGTGCATGAATGGAAATTAATATTGAAATACCCCTTCCGTATGGCGCTCAATCCTATTTTAAGTACTATCGGAACTCTCTTGCCTTCAATTGTCTCAGGTTCAGCCATAGTTTCGGTTGTACTCGGACTACCTACAACTGGGCCATTACTGCTAAGAGCGTTGATTGCGCAGGATACTTATGCAGCATCCAGTATGTTAATGATGTTAGGGGTATTAACAGTTATTGGTATATTTTTATCTGATATTCTATTGATGATACTTGATCCTAGAATAAGGTTCGAAAAATCAAATTAATTACCCAACATGCCATTTGAAACTCCAAAAAAAGATGTTTATTCCCAAAAAGAACTTATTATCAATAAGTTTAAGAAACATAAGTTTGCAGTTTACTCTTTCTACTTCTTAATATTCTTATACATAACAACAACTTTTGCAGAATTCTTTTCTCCATATCCGACCTTTCAAAGGAATCGGGAATTTCTTTATGCTCCCCCTTCATCTCTACATTTTTTTGATAAATCTGGCAAATTTTCGTTACTTCCTTTCGTTTACGATCTCAAGGGTGAATTAGATATTAAAACATTTCAGCGAACTTATTTTGAGAATGATAAAAAACGATACCATCTTGTCCTTCTTCCAAAGGTTGAAGCATATGGAATTCTCTTCTTTACACTAAATAGAAAATTTATTGGTATTGAAGATGGTGGGCAGTTGTTCTTTATGGGAACTGATGGACTAGGTAGGGACATTTTTAGCAGAACCCTTTATGGTATAAGGACATCGTTATATGTTGGTTTAGTTGGTTTATTCTTTGGCTTGATACTCGGTTTATTCTTTGGTGGTATTTCAGGATATTACGGTGGTAGTATTGATAATTTAATTCAAAGATTTATTGAATTTATTCAATCATTACCAACCTTACCACTTTGGATGGCTTTGGCAACACTAGTGCCTCCAGATTGGTCACCAATTCAGGTCTATTTTAGTATTTCTATTGTTTTAGCTATCATTGGCTGGACAGGCTTAGCTAGAGTTGTAAGAGGTAAGTTAATTAGTTTGAGAGAGGAAGATTACGTTCTGGCGGCAAAAGTTTGTGGTGCACGTGAGTCAGATATTATTCTAAAGCACCTGCTTCCTGGGTTTTCCAGCTATTTGATTGTTCACCTCACACTTGCTATTCCAAGTATGATCCTTGGTGAAACATCACTTAGTTTTCTAGGTTTAGGTATTCGCCCGCCCGCTGTAAGTCTTGGCACATTATTGCAAGATGCTCAAAATGTTCAAACAGTAACAATGAATCCATGGCTCCTTTTTCCTGGCATGTTTGTGATTATTATTGTTCTAGCATTTAATTTTTTGGGAGATGGTATTAGGGATGCCACTGATCCTTACAAGCACCACTAATCACTATGATAAAAGTCGAAAGTAAATTACTAGAAACTATTGATTTGAGTACTACTCTTAATGTCGATGAGGGCAGATTGGTCGCCGTTGACCATATGGACGTTTCTGTCCACCGGGGAGAAACCTTGGGAATAGTTGGTGAATCTGGGTGTGGCAAGAGTATGTTTGCTCAATCAATCCTAAGAATAGAACCTAAATATGCTCAGATTAGGGGAGAAATTAATCTTTATTCTGAGCTTGGCAACAAAATTGATTTAGCGAATTTTGCTCGGAACTCTGGCGATCTGAGAAAAGTAAGAGGTGGTAGAGTTAGTATGATCTTTCAGGAACCAATGTCAGCTTTTTCTGTATTGCATACAATTGGCAATCAATTGAAAGAAGCTATCTTTCTTCACAAAACTACTAACGAAACTGAGGCTGAAAGAATTGCTTCTACCGCATTGGAACGAGTTGGAATTCCCAACCCAAGACAACGCCTTAAAGATTATCCACATCACTTTTCTGGTGGTATGCGACAACGGGCAATGATTGCCATGGCTCTTTCGTGTGAACCTGAATTGTTAATTGCTGATGAACCGACGACTGCTTTGGACGTCACGATACAAGCACAAATACTGAGCCTAATGAAAGAGCTCCAAAATGAAACTGGAATGGCCATTATTTATATTAGCCACGATCTGGGTGTCATAGCTAACATGGTTGATAAGGTAATTGTGATGTACTTGGGTAAAATAGTAGAACGGTCTTCAGTAAGAAATTTATTTGACAATCCTTTGCACCCTTATACGAAAGCCCTGATTGACTCTATTCCACGGATTGGTAAGACCAAGAAACAAAAGTTATTTTCAATCAAAGGGGTTGTTCCTGCTCCATTAGAAAATCGGAGTGGTTGTGACTTTTATGGGCGGTGTGAAAAAGCTATTCATAATCTTTGTAATAAGAAATCACCACTTTTGTCTGAAATTAACAAAAATCATGAAGTAAGATGTTTTCTTTATTGATGATTTTAATAAGACATATATGCAACCCGAAAACATTTTAGAAATTCATAACCTTAGTAAATATTTTCCCGTAGAGAAAGGTTTGTTCAAGAAAGTTGTCGGCTTTGTTCGAGCTGTAGATAATATCACCGTCTCCATAAAAAGTGGTGAAGTCCTTGGAATAGTTGGTGAATCTGGCTCAGGTAAAACAACTCTCGGAAAATGTATTTTAAAAGCCACTGAAATTACGAATGGTAAAATCCTCTTTCGTGAAGATGCAGGGAATATTACTGATATATCAACCTTAAATAAAAAGGAATTGAGAAGATTACGCAAAGAATTAAACATGATCTTTCAAGATCCTTTCTCTTCATTATCACCTCGTATGACAGTGAATCAAATAATTTCTGAACCACTTGTTATGCATCAATACATGAAAACAGAAATTCAAGATAGAGTAAAATACCTTATTCAAAAAGTTGGATTACAAATTTCTCACTTGAACCGGTATCCTAATTCTTTTAGTGGAGGTCAACGACAAAGGATTGGAATTGCCCGTGCTTTAGCAACTAATCCTAGACTAATTGTTGCTGATGAACCAGTATCTGCCTTAGATGTCTCTATCCAAGCTCAGATTCTGAATCTTTTGCAGGAATTAAAAGAGGAATTGAACTTAACTTATCTTTTCATTTCTCACAATTTAAGTGTTATTGAGCATATATCAGATCGGGTAATTGTTATGTATGTTGGTAGGGTTGTCGAGTCAGGTTCTACAGTTCAAATCTACTCTAGGCCACAACACCCCTATACCAGGGCACTTCTCTCTGCCTTACCACCGCCGAACCCTGGCTCAAACTTCCAACCTGAAATTCTACCCGGTGAAGTTGCCAATCCTGCTAATCCTCCATCTGGTTGCCATTTTCATCCTCGTTGTAGTCAGGCTACCGAATTTTGTTCCATGAATAAACCAGAACTTAGAGATCTTGGAAATAATCATTACTCGGCTTGTTTCTTTTCTGAAGAGTTAAGTTAGATTTTCTTCCACGTACTTAATAAAGTTATTAATTCTGTGAAAAGTACAATAATTTGCATTGTGGGCGTTATCAGCACCGCCCGTGTTATCATCGAAAGCTGTTCTTGACACAAAAATTATATCCTTATCATCAAATTCAAAATCAATATATTGAAAAGCGTGCTTGTGGGGATCCTCATGGATTAAAAGATGTTTTATAATTTTCCATTCAATTAGGTCTTTTGAGGCACTTAATGCTAATTTGTTTCTGTAAGAATTGCTATCTTGAGGGTTAATGATACTAAAATAATATTCACTATTTGGATCTCTTTTTACTACAAACTTTGCTCCCCCTCCAGGAAAATTTATTCGATCTTTTTCTTCATCATGATTAAGTGTTTTTCCATCCTCATTTACATACACTAGGCTTGCAGGCTCATCTTCTTCGATAAATCCCTCTCTACCAATACCACCCGAACGTGTTCTCAAATTTGTTCTCAATATATTTACTATTTGGTTCTTTGGATTTACAACAACATTACCTTCTATCCATTGGTAATTTTCCCAAGATTTGATTGAATTTGAAAATTTCCATGAATCTCTTCTAAGTAAATCGGCACTTACACTTGCTGAAAGGACCAAACTTTCCCAGTATCTCCGATCTGGATGGGGGGCATATTCAAACGCCTTCCAGATTCTGTTTTTATGTAACAAGACTGAAGTTGGTGCTGTATGATAACCTTCTTCATCTGTTAAGAGTCCTGTCGTTTCATTTTTTACCTCTGACCAGGTTCTTCCTTCATCAGTTGATTTTCGTATTACGATCTTGCCATTCAATCGTCCTAAATTATTGTCGCAGTGGTCAGTTCCGAGTAGATAGATAACCCCATTAATATTGAATATTTTAGACCAGATCTGATCCTTTATGTTTTTTATGTAGACCCATGTTTCACCCCCGTCATTAGTTTCATAAATGAATGTCTCGGAATAGGAAGAACCTTTGCCGAAATAAGAATGAGATACTAAGTACCTTTCTTTTGCTATTTTAATAATTGAAGGGCATCCCACAAAACTTTTAGTCTGTGCAGGTACATGGTGTATGATGGTCCCTGGTACTTTGTCAAATACTATTGAATAATTCTGTCTTTTCATTTTTTGATCCAATTTAGGTAAGATAATTCTACTATTTTATCATGCCAACCTTATAGAAACAAGAGCTATAGAGTGCTCTCTAAAAAAACTAAGAAAATACAATTATAATATTAACAAATTATTCAAGTGGAAGAATTTCTCTGGGATCAAAAATTTTGATATTATGAAACTTTGCTGTTTTCAGAAATCAATTTCTTATTAAGGCCATACTCTGGTTTCTTCTTTATCTTTGGTGGCTACATAAATTTAAATTCCATTGGCTTTCCTCTCACCTAGATAAGAATATCGTCTGAATTTTCTACTGATTTGACGACCAGAATTGACAACTAGATTCAATCACCTCGCACAAACGTTTTGTAGCCTCTGTACACAACTGCTTTGGTTCTCCAAAAATGCCTTTGAAACTGATGACATGACCCAAACAGGATACCACGGCATCATATCCCTTTACCAAATCAACTATCTGCTCATCCGAAAGGTCAAGCTCACTGGCTTCAACGAGATTGATGTTGGGATGTTCTAAAATTTCAGCAGGGAGTCTGTTGCATGAACGCACAATAATACGAACTTTGTGATCATTGGCCAGCGACTGTTCAACCACCAGTCGTCCTGTTTGTCCAGTTGCACCAGCGACCAAGATGGTTTTCACGACCTATACTCACTGAGTATTTTACGTAGACCTCTCAAAAATAATTCCCTTCAAAAAGTTTTGGATAATACCTGAACTTGCCAGAGGCTCAAATCAAACCCAGACATCATTGTCAGCGATTATTTCACCTCTAGTTTCTCAAGTATTGACCACTCCCCTTGGTTCAACCAACAACACCTTGCACTCCTCATCAGCGAAGGGCTTGTGTTCTTCCCCACGGGGAACTACGCACATCTCTCCCTCACTCAATTGAACCGTCCAGTCTCTGAATTGAATTCCCATTGAGCCTTCCAGCACAATGAAGGTCTCATCGGTGTCTGCATGACTGTGCCAAGTGAACTTCCCTTTGATCTTCACCAGTTTGAACTGGTAGTCATTCATTTCAGCAATGACTTTCGGGGACCAGTGTTCTGAAAAGAGTTCCAGCTTGTTTTGGAAGCTAATTGGTTGGTTCAAAGGGAGTTTTACACTGGCGGTGTCAAACAGCTCTCAAGTTAGCTTCTACCTAGTCAGCAGGGTTTACCACATCCGAAATTGCAAACATCTTCCACCCGTCAGCAGTTTTCTTGAAAGCGTAGAATGCGCTGACTTGCTCAATCAAGGAACCGTCTTCCCTGAGCCGACGCACATTCCTGCACAACAGATGCACCTTGGTTTCTGTCATGGCCACTATATCGATTTCAAACGAATCACTGCGATGCCAACCTTTCGCCTTTTTCATTTCTGTGGGAGATAGTGGAAACTTGTCCAGCACATTGATCTTCCCGTTGCCAATGTGGGTTAACGGGAACTCAATACAAGCATTGATACCATCCATATCTTCACGATTGAACGCGTCAAGGTATGATTGATAGACCTCGTATAATTCTGCTCTCAACTCACTTTTCATTCGCAGCCTTTTTTGTTGATGGGAGATCTGATGGAAGGGTCAAAAGAAAATGTATAACGAAAGTCCCTGATCGGAGTCAAAGAGTTAAAGATCTTGAGTTGGTTATGTGATTGAGGAGATCTTCTATTCGGCTGGGATAAACAACTGTAGGCACTCGACAATGTGTCGCTATCAGGGTGCTTGTGCCATGTTAACTCGCCTTTGATCTTCACCAGCTTGAACTGGTAGTCATTCATTTCAGCAATCACTTTCGGGGACCAGTGTTCTGAAAAGTGGTTGAGTTTCGATTGGAAATTAATTGGTTGGTTCATACCAGCTTCCTAGAGCTTATGAATGACATGGCGCACGACACCCCAGATCTGGAAATCATCATCAACTGAAATGGGAATGCTCGGATAGTCTGAATTTTCTGGCTGCAGCTCAAAAGACTCTCGAGTCTGCACCAGTCGCTTCAGAGTGAACTCTCCATTGAGAGAGGCAATCACCACTTTCTGATTGGGCTTTTTCTTGGAGCGGTCGACGATCAGTAAATCCTGATCAAAGATTCCAGCACCAGTCATTGAGTCTCCATTAGCACGGACAAAGAAGACGTTGTTGGGATCTGGAATCAGGTACTGATGTAGGTTGAGATAACCGTCATAGTAATCCTGAGCAGGGCTGGGAAAGCCTGCGGAGACCATCGATTCGAATAATGGACGCTGGTACTGGTCTGCAATTGGGGAGTTAACTGGTAGGACGAAGGTGAATGGTAATAGATTCATAATGATAAATGTTTATTAAATTGCATAGAATTTAAAATTTTGCTAAAATAGCAAATCAAATTGTT
>JAQWOT010000141.1 GCA_029245725.1 SAR324 cluster bacterium
CTCTGGGTTCGGGCAGCAGCAAACTCGGTCATCAGGCTGACCCCACAGTGACTCACCAACTTCCCAGCCCACTCCAAAGACGATTCACGCAGGGTCTTTCCACCAAGGAGGATCAAGACTTCTCCTTCTTCACGAATAACCCGGGCACAATGTTCCAATGCTTTCTTTGATACTTTCCTAGCAGCAGGGACGGTAGGTACTGGGGGAGCTTGCTTGAATTCACCGGCATCTTGCCACGCGGTATCTGCTGGCAGGATCAGTGAGGCGATGCAGCCGGGAGCCCTCTTTGCTTCAGCGATTGCTTGAGCTGTTGTGGCAGCCACCTCCGTAGGATTACGAGCAGTTTTCACCCAGTCCGACATGGGCCGTGCAATTCCTTCGATATCTGCATTTAGGGGAGCATCATGCTCGATGTGGTAGGTAGCGTGTTCCCCGATGACGTTGACCATCGGTGTGTGAGCCTTGCGGGCGTTGTGAATGTTGGAAAGCCCATTCGCCAATCCTGGTCCTGTGTGTAGTAGGGTGGCAGCTGGCTCATCCTTCATCCTGGCGTAGCCATCGGCAGCTCCTGTGACCACTCCCTCAAAGAGCCCCAATACGCATTCCAGACCCTCCACCCGATCCAAGGCCGCACAGAAGTGCATCTCCGAGGTACCTGGATTCGCAAAGCAGACCTTGATACCCCCAGAAACCAGGGTTCGGATCAGTTGTTCCGCACCATTCATGAATTTCTCCCAGTTGGTAAATCAGAAAGATAAAGCCCTAAGACCTGCTGTCGCACCATTGGATCTGCAAATCGGTAAACTGCACGGTCCATCAAATAGTGAACAAATCCACTCGCAAAAGCCAGCCCCAGACAGAATGTGAGTACACTTGGCTCCACTAACAAAGCCTGCCAGCCAGGAATCCACTCTGCTCCAAGGCCATTCGAGAAATCAACTGAGTCCATTTCCAGAAATGGTACCGCGACGATGGTCATTAGCACCCAGACCCCGACAATTCTCCATCCGGAATGATTCTTGGGAGAGTCGATGGAGTGGGCGTGTCCCCCAATACCCACCGCAACCAGCCAGTGCTGTACGCTGATCAGTACCAGAAACGCCAGCGGAGAAATCCACCAGGCAGCATTGGCAAGTAAGAACAGGCTGAGCAAGTAGGCTTGATAGGCCAGCGAGCAGTTTTGTGCTGTCAATTTGCGCCAAGCCATTAAAGAGACCAAACACACCGCTCCTCGGAGTGTCAAGATACTAGCTGCATCAAATGATAGCCAAGTTAAGCTCAGCAGCCCCTCCTGCTGCAACCAAGTTGTGCCCTGAACCAATTCTCCCAGCCACGGTAGGACGCCTCCCAACAGCAAACACCAATTTCGCTGCTGTGCATTAGACTGACCCAGTTGCTTCGTATTGCGTAGCTGATAGAGCCGCAGCACCCCGTAGTGCTGAATTGCAAAGTGGTAGAGCGCCCAGGCATAGTCAATGACTGCCAGAACCAAGATTTTTTCCACCAGTGTCCAAGTCGGCCAAGGACTATAAAGCCAAGTGAAGACGGACAGAATTACCAAAACGGGTACACCCAAAAAGCGCAGGGGCTGAGCTTTGCGTACAGAAGAATAACTTGGGGAAGTGAAGGCCAGCAGGAGGGAACTGAAGCGGTGCGTGAGCCAGAACAGCAATGTGCAGAGCAGGAAGAAGGTTTCTAGTCCTTCTCCCCAATCTAGCAAGATGACCAATGGCAATAGCCACAACCCACAGAGCAGCCAGGTGAAGTCCCAAGTTAGGTTTCTCAGGAAACCAAAAGCAGCTGGCCGCTCCAACAATTTGATGTTGGTTTGGTAGGGAATCGCTCTAGCGAAACGATTCTTCAAAACATCAATCAAACAAGACTCTCACCAGTGCCCTGTGTTTTCCATACTCGACCAGGGTTCAGCTGGAGAAAGGGCCTCTCCCGCCTGGAGAAGTTCAATCGAAACGTTATCAGGAGAACGAACAAAGGCCATGCGCCCACAGCGAGGGGGCCGATTGATCAAGACACCTTTGTCCATTAATTCCTGGCACTTGTCATATATATTCTCAACCTGATAGGCCAGGTGCCCGAAATGGCGACTGTCATTGGGTAAGCCCTCGTCACCGTCCCAGTTGTAGGTCAGCTCAATCTGCGCCTCTTCCTGTCCAGCTGGAGCCATGAAAGCCAGGGTATAGCGCCCAGCCTCACTGTCACGTCGACGGACTTCTTCGAGACCTAGCAACTTATAGAAAGCAACAGATTCTTCGAGATCCTTCACTCGAAGCATGGTGTGCAAATATCGCATGGAAAATCTCCTGTTCAATTATGGACCAAATGAACTGGTCGTGTTGTCTCAGATAAGTTGATTAGTAACTGGTAATCGACGAATTCGTTTCTCTGTTGCAGCATAGATGGCGTTGCAGAGCGCAGGAGCAATCGGTGGCAATCCTGGTTCCCCAACTCCACCTGGAGCTTCATTATTTTCGATGATACTCACAAATACTTCGGGAGCCTCCGAGAGGCGAGCGACCCGATAATCATGGAAGTTGCTGTTAGCCACAGCCCCATCCTTCAAGGAAATCTGTTCGTAGAGAGCTGCAGAGAGCCCGAAGACCACTGCTCCTTCCAATTGCTGGCGGATGATGTTGGGGTTGACGTATCGTCCGCAGTCAATAGCACAATGGACTTTATGAACACGAACGGTGCCTGCGTCAACAGAAACTTCAACAACCTGGGCAACAATACTTTTAAAGGACTCATGAAGAGCGATGCCCCTGGCATGCCCCTCTGGCAGTTCAGCGCCCCAGCCTGCCTCCTTAGCAGCTCGCTCTAACACAGTTCGATGACGTGGCTGGTCCTTCAACAATGCCAAACGATATTCCAGTGGATCACGACCCGCAAGGTTTGCGGCTTCATCCAGTACACTTTCGACTGTAAAGGCATTATGAGAGTTGCCAACAGATCGCCAGAAGCCCACACGAATGCCGGGCTCAACCACCTCATAGTCCATTTCGTGCTCAGGGATTGCGTAAGGGAGCTGGGTTCCTTCCGTGGAAGTAACATCCCAATCGATCCATTTCAAAACACTACCCACTGCTCTAGTATCCACCAATTGCCAAGCAAATTCAGAGATAGCAGATGGCCCTGCCAGCTGATGGCTCCATGAACTAGGGAATCCATCTTCACTTAGTTGAACCTGCAAGCGACTCTTGTAGGCCGGCCGATAGAAATCATGCTGTGTATCCTCCTCTCTGGTCCAGATCAACTTGACCGGACGCCCCACCGCTTTGGAAGCCTGAACTGCTTGAATCGCAAAGTCCCAGCCACGCCGGCCAAAGCCTCCACCCAGATAGGTAGTGTGAACCGTCACTTGCTCTGGTTCCAATCCTGTGATTTCAGCTGCCTTGTCTCGGACCACTTCGGGAAATTGGGTCGGCACCCACACCTCACAGCGGTCTGGATGCACATCAGCCGTGCAGTTCATCGGTTCCATCGTAGCATGGGCGAGATAGGGCAGGAAGTACTCGACATCCAGAGTCTTCTCTCCTGAAATCTCAGCTTTGCCCAGATTATCCAGAGCCTCAGTCAACTGCTGCTCTAATTTCTGATCATCCAATCCCTGGCTCTTGCCTCCACTAAATTCAATGCGCAAGGCATCAGCGCCCTTCTTGGCCTGCCAGAATTTTTCTGCGACAACTGCTACTCCGTTGAGAATTTCGACAACTTTGACAACTCCCTTCACGCTCAAAGCACTGGACTCATCATAACGCAAAACCTCGCCTTCAAAAACAGGAGACTGCCGAACCGTTGCGTAGAGCATACCGGGCACTTTAACATCCATCCCGAACTGAGCCTGGCCTGTGACCTTAACCAGTCCGTCCAAGCGCTTCAGGGGTTGACCAACGAGTCGGTACTTCGAAGGATCTTTACGAGGTGGATCTTCAGGAACCTCGAGCTTCGAAGCAGCTTCTGCCAATTCTCCATAACTCAGCCTCCTTCCACTATCAACATGCAGGACTTGTCCGGCTTGGGTTTGACATTCCGTTGGAGGTACCTGCCAGCGATCTGCAGCCACCTGGACAAGCATGCTTCGAGCAGCAGCACCTGTTTTGCTGAGGGGTTCCCACCATTTCACAATTGATGTACTACCACCGGTTCCCTGTGTGAACATTCCCTGCTGCCGATACGCTTTGTGGACGGAAGCCAGGACAATATCGATCTGCTCCGGCTCCACATCCAGTTCTTCTGCCAGGATCGTGGGCATTGAAGTAGTAACTCCCTGGCCCATCTCTACTGAAGGCACCACAAAACCGATCCGATTGTCCGTGCCGATTCTCAGCCAAAGTCCCAACTTATTTGCAGCTTCCTTTGGGCTACTCAAAATTCGTGGAGAATTTGAGGTGCAGCCCAGTAACAAACCCCCAGTCACCAACAGTGATGAGTGAAGAAAAGCCCGTCTTGTTAAACTCATCAAGCTTCCTGTGTTTGAAGTTCTGCAGCTCGTCTGATGGCCTTGCGGATCCTTGGATAGGTTCCACAGCGACAGATATTGCTCATCGCTTGATCAATCTCAGAGTCAGTGGGTTGAGGGTTGTCCTGAAGCAAGGCAGTGGCAGCCATTAGCTGTCCTGATTGACAGTATCCACATTGAGGGACTTGTTCTTCTAGCCAGGCTTGTTGTACCGGGTGTAATCGACTCTGTCCCAGCCCTTCAATGGTCCTGATTTCAGCATTCTCAGGAACTGCTTCAAAGGGGAGACTGCAGGAGCGTACAGGCTTGCCATCCAGATGAACTGTACAAGCACCACACTGAGCAATCCCACAACCAAACTTGGTGCCGGTCAAGCCGACCTCATCCCGAAGTACCCAGAGCAGGGGGGTGTCGGGCTCAAGATCTAGTTCGATTGCGGTTTGATTGATTCTAAGAGTCTTCTTCATGGATTTTTTACTGAGGAGATTTGGACTGGGGTGAAAGATAGCGCCAGAGAATTTCAGAGGAAATTGTAGCGACTTCATCTACTTCTTTTTCGGAGAGATTGTGCTGGATATTATGTTGAATCATTGCCTCCAGATGTCCGTGGATGATGGAAAGCAATAAATTGGTTGGAAAGCTCGCTAACTTGCCCTCCTGTTGACCCAACTTGATCCATTCGTAACCTTCTTTCCAGTCATCTTCGATGGTTTCATGAATACGCTGACTGACTTGGTTGCCCTGCCGTAGTTGCAGCATCAGTTGGAACTTCTTCGGATTTGCTGAACCCCATTTCAGCAGTCGAATGTGGATCTCTTTAAATGCAGCTTCATAAGATCCCTGGGATTTTGGTTCCTTTTGAACTTCAGCCAGTGCCTCACGCTTGATCATCAAGTACACCTCGTCAACCAAATCATTCTTGGTTGGAAAATATGTAAAGAGCGTTCCAGTGGCGACACCTGCCCCTTGAGCAATACTGGCTGTGGTTGTCTGCCAAAAGCCATCTCGGGCAAAGAGTTCCATAGCTGAATCCAACAGTGCCTGTTTCTTTGGTGGATGATTCATCGGACTGACTCCTAATAGCAGCTCCCAAGCGAATGGGGTCTAATCCTGATTAAGCGTAACAGCTTCTGATAAACCTATTGTACCTGTTCCCACCAATGAGAAAATTGATTTTTCACTGCGAGGTCGACCACTTGACCCAATTTTGGAGTCATTAGCTCCATTCCAAGTTCTTCAGCAGCTTGTTGGGAACGCTTAATCGGCTCATCCCATTCATGCAAGGAAAGCTCAAACATCGCCCAGTGGATCGGGATCATCTGTTTTGCTCTCAAATCAATGGCAGCCTGGACAGCTTCCTCAGGCAGATTGTGGACTTCCCGCCAACGCTCATTGTATTGACCACTATCGATAAAGGCCGCATCAAAAGGGCCGAGTTGATCACCAATTTTTTTATAATGTTCATCATACCCTGAGTCACCACTGAAATAGATTTTACTGTTGGGTGAATCTACTACCCACGATGCCCAAAGGGTTGTTTGACTGGTTCCCGTTCGTCCAGAGAAATGTTGGGCTGGTGTGCATACAAAGCGAATTCCTTCAAATTCATGTTCTGCCCACCAATCCAACTCAACGATATTCTTGGAGGCGACTCCCCAATATTCCAGGTGAGATTTGATTCCCAGGGGAACGAGAAATGTTGCCTCTTTATCTCGAAAGAACTGGATGGAACGCATATCTAGATGATCGTAGTGGTCATGTGAGATCACGATGTAGTCAATCGGAGGTAACTCGTCCAAACTTAGGACAGCTGGCTGAAAGCGTTGTACCAAGAAATTAACTGGGGCCGCTGAATTCGAAAAAACAGGATCAAACAGAATCAGTTTGTTTTGGACATTTACTAATAGTGTGGAATGTCCCAGCCAGATAAACCGTAGAGAACCTGTTGGTTCTAAAAAAGCTTGGAGATTGGGAGGATTGACTTCAGGAAGTGGCTTGTCAGGTGTTCTGCGAGATGAATCACTCGTGAAATACTCGAGGGTAAGTCGCCAATCGATCCGTTCGTTCATCTTATCAAGAACATCTGGGATTCGGTTCTCAAAAACCTTCTCCTCCCTGTTATAATGAGGTGAGTTGCCATAACTGGACAACATTTCACTCGATGGGGCTTGCCCGAGTTGCTCCCAGATCGAACAGGAACCTAATAAACTTGCAAAGGCAAAGGTCATCAAAATCAAAGATGGGAGATTGCTCATAGTATGTCAAAAAAAATTAACTAAAAACTGACTAATCAGTCATAATTCATCATAAACTGACTAATCAGTCAATAGATTTTCTAACTGTAATCAGCTTTCTCAAATTCAATTACTATAACTCAGGTAGGCTGATTTTCAGGATTTTCTATGGAAGGTACTGAATTGGGCATAGCGACGCTCAGACAAGCGAACAGAGCACAGACTGCCAAGGCTCCGGACAGTAGGAATGCATTACTGAAAGCATAACCAGCAACCCAACCGGCTAGCAGGGCACCCAAGGCCCCGATTCCATCCATCAAAGAGAAGGAGAATCCAAGGGCAGCACCTTCTCGTGAGCCAGCGAATTCAACAGCCGCAGCTAGAATCGCAGCCCGGACACCTTGCAGCAGCGCCACTGCCAGTAAGAGCATCGCAAGTACAGCAAACAAATAAGAGGTTGCGTCTAATGTATAAGCAGCAAATGCAGCCAGAGCAGCGCCACCATTGAAACTTAAAATTACTTTTCGACGTCCTACCATATCTGAGAGTTTACCGACATAAGGCTGAGCCAACGCGCCCACAAGAACCATCACCGCATAGATCAGTCCAGTTTCAGATGAAGACAAGCCTTTATCCTGCTGCAGGTATAGTGGAATCATACTGATCAAGGCCACCATCGCCATATGATAGGTACTCATCATTAGTACGATGCGGCGGCCTTTAGAACCAGACCAGGTTTTGACAATCGCTCGGAATTCCTGACGATTCCATCTCATACGACTGGTTTGAAGGGGAATGTGTTTCATTTGAATGATGAACCAGATTCCCATCAGTGCAGCAGGCAGTGTGATCAGTTGTAAGGTGTTCCTCCAGTCAATCATGGTCAGTAGGAAGCCAACAATCAGCGGGCCAACTACTGCTGAGAGTGTCCCCCCAATCGCATGGATTCCCAGTGCTTGGGCCCTGCGTGAAGGAGTTTGCTGTACAAGAATGGAAGTAGCTAGGGGATGCCAAGCAGCATCACCACTTCCACCAAAAGCGAGCAGTAACGCCAAGAGCCAAAAGCCAGGAGCCAAAGAAGCTAACCAGTAGCCGATCACCACCCACCAAAAGGTGATCATCAGCAAACGTCCACGATTCAACACTGCATCTGCTACCAATCCGGCTGGCAAGAAGCCAATGGCAGAGCCCCAACCTTGTAGAGCCAACAGCAAGCCAACCTCTGCTGTGGATAGATCCATCTCCAAGGCAATCGCTGGGGCCAAAACAACCAGTGATACAGGTGCAATATCATTTGCAAAATGACCGATTGAGAAGGGCAGTAGCCAACTACGTGGCGCTGAGTTACTCATAAAATTCTGGGTTGTCTCAAAAGGTTCTTCGAGAGGCTACTGTCATCTGTCCGGACTAATCCGTCTTTCTCTGCCTGCCAAAACTGCAAAAGCCATGAATGCGAAGTTCCCATACAATCGATAATTTAACCAATAAAATTTTGCATTGCGCTACAGAAACACCTTCGCTAGATTCTTGCGGTGCTAAGACATCAGATGTCTGAAGGCCCTTTAGATTTCATGAACTGATTGTGATGCAGAGGGAGAAATTATGCTACTGCGAGTTGACAAGCCACTGACACGTCGGGTTCAGGAAGCTGTGCTGCGACTGATCCGTGGACACAATTACCAACCTGGTGAAGAGATACCGACTGAAGCAGAGCTGGGACAACTGTTTGGGGTTGGACGTTCAACGCTTAAAGAGGCCATTGGTAACCTTGTCGAGCAGGGGATACTCCAAAAATCGAACGGTCGGGTGACGTTCCTAAGACAACTCCCTATCGTTCTCGAGAGTGGCTTGGAAAAGTTGAGCAGTTTACGGAGCACACCCGAAAAGTAGGAGCCAAGCCTTCAACGCAGAGAATCCAGGTGGAGAAGATTCCTGCTGATGAGCAGCTCAGTCAAAAACTTCAGTTGCCCCACGGAACAAGCTGTTACTGGATTGAAAGAGTCCGCTTCGCAGACGACGTGCAAGCTGCCTATTGCATTGACGTCATTCCTGAGAATCTGTTAGCAGACGGACTCAAAGAACAGGTCTTCCGGGATTCACTCTTTGAGCTACTGAGCAAAAGCTGATATCCAGTTTCTCATACGGAGAGTTACATAACCCCGACCCTTTTGACACAGCAGGAGCTACCAGAATTGAACAGTGAATCTGCGTATTTTCTGCTGTTTGAAGAAGTGAACTACGACATCGGTGGCTTCCCAGTCTGCTACAGCAAAGAGTACTACAGCAGTCAGGTTTTTGAATTCAAGATCATCCGTGAGTGTCCCTTGGACTGATTCTAAAACTCTATCAATCAGAGGAAGAAATCATGGAATACCGTCAGCTCAGCCCGGAAACAGTCCCGGGATTTCTCAAGGACATACCCAGTGTGCAAGAGATCTTTTCGGATCTGGATGATCTGGAAGTCGAGGAGGTAGGGGACGGCAACCTGAACTTTGTCTACAAGGTAAGACAACGAAAGAATCCTGCACAAACAGTGGTAATCAAGCAGGCCGTGCCTTTCTTGCGAATTGTTGGCGAATCCTGGCCACTGTCTCGCAACCGCATGAACTTTGAGATTCAGGCGCTTGAGCACCACACAAAGTATTGCCCGCAGCATGTCCCCAAAATCTTTTACGCTTCCACAGACATGTCGCTGGTGGTGATGCAAAACCTGAATCAACATGCAGTGCTACGTGGGGAAATGATCTTGGGGAAGGTCTTCCCAAAACTGGCTGAGCACATTTCCTCCTTCCTAGCAAACACCCTCTTCCCAACAACTGATTGGTGTCTGACCGGGAGTGAGAAAAAAGCGATGGTGGGCAGATTTATAAATCCAGAACTCTGCAAGATCACTGAGGATTTTGTGTTGACTAATCCGTATGAAGACCATGAGACAAATGTCTACCACGATGAAGTAACCCAGGCAGACAAAGACTATCTTCAGCAGGATTCCCAACTGAAGGTTGCTGTTGCAGAAATGAAATATGCCTTCATGAATCACAGTGAGGCGCTGCTTCACGGGGATCTTCACATTGGCAGTATCATGGCCAATGAGGAAGAAACCTACGTAATTGATCCTGAGTTCGCTTTCTTTGGTCCGATCGGTTTCGATGTGGGCGCCTTTATTGGCAATCTATTCCTCGCTTACTACGCATCCGAAGTACGTCAAAAGATGCTGGACCGTGAGCCTTTCGAGTATCGCAATTGGATTTTACGGACAGCGGAGGAGACCTGGAACCAATTTCAGGCAAAGTTCGAAGCAAATTGGGTTGCACACGAACGGGAAACTTCCAATAGCTACTGGAATTATCCAGAAGGACAAATTGGCTTCGCCTTGCAGCGTCAGCGATTCTTAC
>JAQWOT010000142.1 GCA_029245725.1 SAR324 cluster bacterium
GAGAGCAAGGATTTCCCATCAACGGACGCATCGGCTTGGCCTTTGCCGAAAACCTCCGCAGCAGTTCAATCTCTTCCAGTAGCCTGGTCCTCACTGACATCCAAGGCCATGCCGTCACAGGTACCGTCTCAGTGAAAAGAAACTGGTTGCTCTTCAAACCTACAATCAACCTCCATCAAAAGACGACTTACCAGGCCACCGCATCTGCAGGCTTGCTAAGCCAGTCTGGGCAGAAACTCCTCAACAACTACTCCTGGAGCTTTACCACCGGAGATAACAGCAGCAACAAGTTCCCCAGAGTGATTCAGAAAGAGCCTAGGGACAATGCCACCGGAGTTGCTCAAAACATTATTCCAACCCTGACTTTTAACGGGCCTCTCTTTGAGGGAACTAGCCTAAGCCTTGAGTTGCGCTACTCTGGCAACCAGAGCCGTGTCTCTTGCTCACCCTCTCTCTGGGCAGCTAGTGTTCATTGTCTGCCCAACTCCTTGCTGGATAACAACACCTCCTACACCGCCACACTTCTCAAAGACAGCCTTCAGTCACTGGAAAACCTGAGCAATGACAACATCAGCTGGAGTTTCACCACCGGTAACTCTACCACTCCCAATAGCGCCTCACTGCAGCACATCGGCGAATTCAATGACAACTACACTCGAAGTAGGGTCATCCTACTACAAGTTGGTGAGGGGGCCTCTCAGTATCGGCTGAGTGACAATCTCTCTACTCCTGCTGATGCTGAGTGGCAACTGCCTCTCTTCTACCCAGTCCGAGCCCCTTTTGTGCTCAGTGGTGCTCAAGGCAACCAAACCGTCCGAGTCTTCTACCGCGCTGACAATCAGACCCTTATTGACAACCAAAGCCTCACGCTGACCTATGACTACAGCATGCCAGTAGGGGGACTGACCCTGCCGGAGGCCACCAACCAGGAATCTCTAGCCTACCTGATTATGGCCAAGGATAACCTCAGTGGTGCTTGGCGGCATCTGATCACCAGGGGCAACACCTATCCAACTGTAGACTTAGAGACCTGGAAAGTCTTCCCAAGCACTCCAGTTGACAACACGAACCGCCAGAGTTTCTGGGATAACATTACGAAGGGCAACCTCTCCTTCAAATGTATTCACAAGCCTACCCTGCAGGCTTTTGCTGCCGGTAACTCAACCATCTTTGATAACTCCGGTCTCAACACGACTAATTGTGCCTCTTTCAGTGACTTCAACCAGCTGCTGCCCAACTGGGACAACCAAACCTTTCGCTTTGACAACCTGAGCCAGAATACTGAACAGAGTCACACGCTCTGGATCCAGGACCGGGCAGGAAACATCGGCTGGGGCTATCCTTTTAAAATTCGTTTTGATAATGCAACTCCGGACACCAGCAAGACCACGGTTGCGTTTGACAACCTCAGTAGCTCCTTCAACAGCTTGAGTCTCAAACTCAACACAACAGACAACGATACTCACTTCTTCCTGGTTCAGCTTGATAACACTACGACTCCTAATGCCTATGGCAGTGGCTGGGTCCAAGCTCAGCCAAACCTGCTCTACTCCCTGCTACTCGACAACACCAGCAACACCCGGCAGCACGCACTCTATCTATGGCTGAGAGACAAGGCTGGAAACATTGACAACCTGACTTCCACCAGAACCGTTTATCGCGCCTGGCTCTACGACGGACAGACCAGAGTCGATAATCAGAGTAATCCAATCGTCAATGCCTATGCTGGTCTCAAAATCAAGTACCCACAAAGTTTGCCCAGTAGCTATCCGCTGGCTAATCTTCAGCTTAAAAAAGCCAGTGACAACCAAACTGTCAGTGGGCAATGGAATCTGGACAATGACAGTTTGGTCTTCTGGTCCACAGGGCCACTGCTAAAAGAGACAAACTACCAACTCCAGCTACGGGGCTTTGTGCATCCTCAGGACAACCTGACCCTCTATCCCTCTCAGCTCTTTCACTTCAAAACTGATAACCAGAGTCTCGATCTAAGCAATGGGCTTGTTGCCTACTACGCCTTGGACAATAACACCTTTGATTACTCGGGCAATAGACTCGACGGAATTTATGTCAACGGTGCTAGCCCAACTCCAGACCGTTTCAATGCATTAGACAAGGCTGCAGCTTTAGCAGGGAGTCAATATATCTCTATTCCCGATAATAACTTCTTGGACCTGACAGACAACTTCAGTGTGGCAGCTTGGATTTATCCAACGGCTGTAGGATCAGGGGAACAGGGGATTGTCTCGAAGTATCATAGCAATGCATCTCCCCTCGTGCTTGAGCTGGAAAGTGACGGATCCATCGCCAGTGATGGGTTGAATTCCTCCAAAACTCTGGATAACAACACCTGGTATCACGTTGGCCTGACCAGAGGAAACAACACGCTCAAATTGTTTATCAACGGTGAGTTGGTTGCTGATAACAACAGTATTGGGATCAGCAACAGCGTCAACACGGACAATCTCACGATTGGTTCTGACTTCAATGGTCGATATTTCCAAGGAAAAATCGATGAGGTCAAAATCTACAATCGTGTGCTCTCAGCAGATGAAGTAAAAGCATCGTATGCGATTGATGATACTCAGCCAGTAGTAACAAACTCGTCCCCAACAAATGGCGCAGCAGGATTTCCTGCTGGGGACAACCTCACCGTTGATTTTTCTGAACCACTTTTGAGCAGCTCGCTCAGTCAAAGTTCTGTGGAACTAAAATTCGATAATGGGACCTTGGTAGCAGGTGGGATCACTTATGAAGAAAGCACGTTCAAACTGAACTTTGATCCGAGTAGCACACTTCCCCCTTCTGAAAACTACACCCTTTACTTGCATTCAGGGATTCAGGATCTAGCTGGCAATCCACTCAAACCAACCCAGATTTCCTTCCAAACTGGCATGGCCGGTTCTGGCACGGCAACGGACCCCTTCCTGATTTCAAATGCAAGTGGCCTTGACAAGATCAGGGACAACCTCACCGCTCACTACAAGCTAACCAGTGACATTGATCTGAGTGGCATCAGCAATTGGAACCCTATTGGTCCGACGTTCGAAGGCTCTTTCAACGGTGATAATAAAACTATTAAAAATCTCCGCATAGATAATTCAACAGGTACTGACGTTGGCTTATTCTCGAAGATTCAAAGTACGGCAGGAGGAGCAATTGTAGAAAATATTAAATTTACCAATAGCTTTGTACGAGGACAAAATGACGTTGGCACAGTAGCGGGATTACTAGCCGATTCTTACGGAACTAATCCGACAAATACAATTAGGAATGTAATAATTGATAATGCTACTGTTGAAGGCAATTCCAACTTGGGTGGTTTAGTTGGTCAGGCATCTGGCTTGATTGAGCAGGTTGGAATCAAGCAACTTAAATTATTTATTGCAAGTACTGTTACTAATGCTAATGCTGGTGGACTAGTTGGAGACCTTTATGATGGTCAAATCAAGAAATCTTTTGCTGAAGGCATTATTGATAATCAAAGTGGTAACAATAAAGGAGGATTAATCGGAATGATACGTGGTAGTTCCACTACCAATCCTGCCTCCTTAGAAAATAGTTACGCACATGTCAACGTGACAGGAAACATACGTGTTGGTAGTTTGATTGGAAATATACAAAATGCAAATACGACTATTAACAACAGTTACTCAACTGGTTATGTCATTCATTCAAATCCAGGTGGTGGAGCGATTGGATATTATAGTACTAACACTGCTTCATCCGTTGATTATGATAATCAAACAGACACCTCCCCAAATGACAATGTTAGTGCGACCCCAGCTACCACCGCCCAACTCCAACAAACTCAGGACAACACCACAGCGATCTTCTCTGGGTGGGACTTCGTCAATGTCTGGGATCCAATGACTCTCTGTGAGTATCCTCGCTTGCGCTGGGAAAATGCACCGTACGGTACCTGCCACTTTGGAGAAACCCTCAGCGCCGGCGCCAATTACACCTGCGCAGTGTTGGATAATGGCTCCGCTATGTGTTGGGGATATAATTCTAATGGACAATTGGGGAATGGAAGCTCTGGATCTGACAACGCCACCCCCGGCAACGTCCTCAATCTAAGCAACGCCCGCTCAATTTCAGCTGGTTTGGACCAATATGGTAATTACACCTGCGCAGTGCTCGATAACGGTTCTGCCAGGTGCTGGGGAAAGAATCATCGGGGACAATTGGGGAATGGAAGCTCTGGAACTGACAACGCCACTCCCGGTGTCGTAATAGGGTTAGAGTCCGTTAAATCTATCAGCACTGGAGGCTACCACGCCTGCGCGGTGCTCGATAACGGATCCGCAATGTGTTGGGGGTATAATGATTATGGGCAACTTGGGAATGCGAGCTCTGGAACTGACAACGCCACTCCCGGAGCTGTAGCAGGACTACAGTCCGTGAAATCCATCAGCGCTGGAGGAACTCACACTTGCGCGGTGCTCGATAACGGATCTGCCAGGTGTTGGGGAGGTAATTCTAATGGACAATTGGGGAATGGAACTACCACCCCACGCACCGTTCCCTTTGCCGTCAGTGGGTTAGAGTCCGTTAAATCTATCAGCACTGGAGGCTACCACGCCTGCGCGGTGCTCGA
>JAQWOT010000143.1 GCA_029245725.1 SAR324 cluster bacterium
GCTGGACTGAAATCTCCGTCTGAATGATAGGTATGCCCATGTAGATCACCAGTATACCAACCAGGACCACGCCGTCTCACTGAATCGGGCCTCATTGGGACAGGCTTTGGTGCTTTAGAATCTGTTGCTTTGTTCTCACAGAACACATTAATTTGATAATCCACGCTACCAGGTGGCAAGATGCGGTGAACATCCAACTCAACAGTCCATTCTCCTGGCTCAAGCGGGCCACTCAGATACCCCGGTGATGCCCAGTTTGTGGAGATAATCGGTTGTTGATCATCATTGTTGTGCCTGGTTCCCCGTGCCCCATTCGGGCCATAAACTGAAATACTAAACTGGTGTGGAATGTTACCCACTCCTGGATGCTCTGGTGTGTGAGCAAATTCAAGTCGCAGTGTTTTGGTTCCATCGGGCACCTTAAAATTATGTGGAACATGGGTGGCCATGCTATCCAGTGTAAGATGTCCGTAAATTTCTTGTTTCATGATCTGCCTATCTGTGTTTGTTACTATTTGGTCTTTGAAAGGCTTTTTAGCCCATCAAGTTTTTGCTAATGGGTTTCCGCTAACCCTTGTGATACCTGAGAGCGTTAGTTCATTCTTACGATGGCAGGCCACGAGCCTCCCTTCATCATCACACTCCAGCGTTGGTGAATTCTGCTGACAATTTGAACTCGCGAAAGAACATCTTGGAGCAAAGGAGCAGCCTGGAGGCAAATTGGCTGGGTTTGGAGGATGTCCCTGCAAAGGCTCTCTACGAGATTTATTGGGTGTGTATTCTGGCGTAAGAACGGCTGAAAGAAGTGCTGCAGTGTATGGATGACGTGGGGAAATGTAGATCTGATCAGTTGGTGCGATTTCTACAATGCGTCCTGCGTACATAACTGCGACACGATCAGAAATGTTAGAGACGACATTCAGGTCATGCGAAACGAAAAGATAGGTCAGACCAAGGTCTCTCTGTAAATCCTGAAAAAGATTCAGTATTTGAGCCTGTACTGAAACATCTAGGGCAGACACAGGTTCATCAGCAATCACAATTTTCGGTTTGGGAGCAAGAGCACGGGCAATCCCGATACGCTGGCGCTGCCCACCCGAAAAGGCGTGAGGATAGCGATCACTCTGGGCAGGATCTAGCCCAACTCTTTCTAGGACTTCATAGACTCTCTCCTGCCGGAGTCGCCGATCTTCAATTCGTGAGGGTCCATTTCTCAAAGATTCAGACACAATCTCAAAAACAGTCATCCTGGGATTGAGTGAAGCAAATGGATCCTGAAAAACAAAGCGGATGTGCTGCCAAGCATTCCGCCGATCCTGCTTGGACAAATTTGAAATCTCACGCATTTGTCCTCCGACAGCTAAACGAATCTTGCCATCAGAGGGATCCATCAATCCAGCAATGGTTTGGCCAAGTGTCGTTTTGCCACAGCCCGACTCACCCACAAGACCCAGAGTTTCTCCTTCTTTTATTTCCAGACTCACCTTAGTGACAGCACGAATCGTTTTCTCTTTTCTGCGGATTAAGCCCGTTCGCTTCACAAACTGTCGAGACACTGATTCCACCTGTAAGGCCACGTTTGCAAGTGATTCCGTTTTCTCCCCTTTGTCACTGGCTGTGATTACTCCCTCTTTCTTGAACTCTTCAGGAACACCTGCTCTCTCCAGAAAACACCGAACATTTGTACTACCAAGATTGATTGGAGGCCGATCTATATTGCATAATTCTGACTTGTTGTGCTGACAGCGCGTTGAAAAGGCACAACCTGTGAGCCTCTCAAACAGTGAGGGCACAATTCCTGGAATGACGGGCAGCCTCGTTTCCTGATTGCCAGCGTAATGTGGTGCAGCAGAAATCAGTGCTCTTGTGTAGGGATGACGGGGTT
>JAQWOT010000144.1 GCA_029245725.1 SAR324 cluster bacterium
CAAAATATTATTGAAAAACAGAAAATTATAAATTAGGCTGAAATCTTATAATTATATCTCTAAAAGAATCGGAACAGCTTTTGATGCCAGCAGATAATGTAGCAAGAATTCCAAATTTGGTAAAACCAATGAAAAACCTGAAATTGAAAATCACCTTTGTTTTTCTACGAGGATTTCAAGTTTTTTAGCTGAATTTTAACCACATCATTCCTGGCTTTGATGCTAGTCAACTCGACTATCTAAATTCGCTGAGTTGACTGACGCCCATCTCCTCTCAGCCTTGCTCTCCTCATTATTCGATTTCTTTCTCCTATCAATCCTTACTCAAGAACCAGTTTTTGGCTAAGCTTCAATTGAGTTTCGTCAAATAGATATTATTTACAAATTATAATCTTTTTCTGAATTCATTGAAAATACCGTCAATCCAAAATAAAAGATAATTTTTTTTAGACACAATATCAGAAACTTACTGATCACTCGTGTCAATGGTCCTTGGTAGTTGATGGAGCTTGCTGATCCAAACAATAATAAAGGACATCAGTTTAGAACATCATCCTTGATGGACAGGATTAGAGCACTTCACCCAAAGCAATTAGATCGTGGCTTGAGTCGTAATGATTTGATGGGGCGTGAGTGAGCTACAATTGAAGCACATAAAATAGCACTTGAAGGGCAAGCACTCCTTAGAACAGTTACAAACTTAGATTTTGATCCTAATGCTGATGATGGTTCGGGTGTTGATTCTGCTCTATATGCATTCAAAGCTGGTGTTGCCTGTGCTGCTGATGCACAACTCCCAGCCGATCTTGATAGTCATGGCGATTACGATAGACGTCACAATGAAGGTTTGACTAAGCTCAATGAAAGGGTTGACAGAATTTGGACAAATGCTGAGGAGCTTGGTATTGCTCACAGGCTGACTGTTATTCTTACATCAGACTTTGGCAGAACCCCAAACTACAATGATACAAACGGCAATGATCACTGGCCCATTGGCTCTACAATTGTAATGCATCAGAATGCCAGCTGGACGAATCGTACTCTAGGAGTTACAGATGGAGGACCTAATGCTATGCGTGTAAATCCACGCTCACTAGAGCGTGATGATAACAACGGCAATATAATTTATCCCAAGCATGTTCATAGAGCGCTACAACGACACTTGTGTATTGAGTCATTTGCTCAATCTGTTGGGTACGGTATTGATGCTGACAACTTTAACTTCTTCAGTTGATCTAATGAAGTGACTGACACAGGAGAAAGGTGCCAGTTGTTGAGGATTTTATCGGGGTGAACCGTTGTCTGACCAATCCTTGAGGTAGGTAATTTCTCGTTCAGTGAGTGGGGTTGCGTATTCCAGTGGCATTTTTCGGATGCCTCCTAATTTCTGCTCCAAGATTCCAGCCTTGATCCAAACTTCTAGGGAGTCTCCTCCTCGAATCATCCCAACGCTCTCAAAATATCTCAGGTCCAATGTAGATGGTGTTCCATGAGGAGTATAACTGGCAGCAGGAACTTGATGACAACTTGCGCACTTCAGTTCAACTAACTCGCTAATTCCATTTCTCCAAGTAGGGGTTCCTTCGATGACGATTTCTGTTGGTGGTTCATCGCCGAGGGTATCTGCCTCAGAACAAGCCAACAGTAGAAATGAGCAACAAATCAGCAGAAATCCAAGAATCTTGAACATAAGGTCCTTAGCGCATTAAGGTCACAGCGAAAGACCTGTGACGTAAGATCTGATCTGTGGAATGTTGGGTGAAGTTCAGACGAAGATCCGGACGAACCAGATAGCCGATCCCCCCATAGTAATAAGTATAACCCTTAGAAGGCTCCTCAAGCATCACCCCATCCTCCTCAATCGAAAGCTTGTTTTGAACGCTGGAATGACCGACTCCAGCGGAAAGTAACCACTCTTCCCACTGATATCCTAGAGTCGCATCGATCCCTTGCTGTTGCACTTCAAAAACATCTTCCGCGTCAGTCATTGTGATGGGACCATGAATCACCGAACGCGCAAGGTAGGTTCTTGCTGCTAAAGCCCAATCTTTGGCAAACATCCACTGGCACCCCAGCTCTCCAGCTAAAAAGGTGTACCGATATTCCATCACCTCGACAGGAACTTGTAGCCCAACTCCGACCTGATAGCTTTGATCAAAAAATTGACGATAGCGAAATCTTGGCAGAATGGGTGGACCTTCGACAGGCTCTTGCTTGTTCCCGATACGATTATTGACTTCAGGTCGATGCAGCAATTCCACTTCCCATTCCTGTCTTTTGCCCACAACAGCCATGGGCGGACGCTGAGAGCGGAAATCAAGTAGGTGGGCGTAGATCAATTGTAGTCGTTCTGATTGTTCTTGGGC
>JAQWOT010000145.1 GCA_029245725.1 SAR324 cluster bacterium
TATTTGCATAGATGCTGGTCACACTGGCTCAGTATTACAATGAGGGAATCCTTTGTGTGGAGCGCAACAATCATGGTTTGGTGACACTCCGTTCATTGCTGGACAAGCATGGGTGGCATCAGCTGTATTTTGAAACGAGGGTAGATGAGCGATCCTTCCAGAGGCGAACGAAGAGGGTTGGATTCTTAACAACTCTCAAAAGTAGGCCACTATTGATTGACACTTTGAAAGAGTCTTTGCGGGATGAATCACTCCTGATCCACTGTGACCAGACGTTAGATGAGTTGCAGACGTTTGTGGTGACGGCCACAGGTAGGTTGGAGGCTGCAGCAGGCAGTCATGATGGCTCTGTCATGGCCTTGGGTTTGGCTGCTTGGTGCGCTTCAGAGGATTCCAGCCCGGTCCATGTTCAAGCCGCAAGCGGTGTATGAAGGTGCACCAGTTAGTCGGTATCGATATTTTGAGGCGGTGTAGTGGAAGCGTTAGCAGTATAAAGGGGAAAGAATGTACAAATTTTTTGGTCTCTTTTTCAAAGGACATTAAATGGCCCAATGGATTATACAACAAAAGTGGAGTGATGTTTTATTTGTTTCTTTTGAAGTAGATTATGATCTATTAAGAAGTGAACTACCAAAGGATTTAGAGGTCGATACTTTTAATGGTAAAGCATATTTAAGTATTGTACCCTTTGTAATGTCTGATATTAGATTTTTCTTTACACCTCCTTTACCTTTTTCAAAACTAAGTGAATTAAACTTAAGAACCTATGTTCGATATAAAAATAAACCAGGAATCTACTTTTTTACATTAGACTCAGATCATAGACTAGGAAACTTTCTTGCTCAAAAAATCTTTAATTTACCATATAGATATGCAATTCTGGATATTAATATTGATAACAATGTATATAATGTTCAATCAAAGAATTCTCTGTCTTTAAAAGTTAGGATTAAAGATAAACAAATAAAGACTGATTTATCAAATTGGTTCACTGAAAGATATTGTTTATATAATATTGTAGATGAAAAAGTATCCAGAGGTGATGTTCTTCATCCAACCTGGAACCTTAAAGAAGCTGAAGTCATAAATATTGATGATCAATTTTCTAAGCAATTTAATCTAGATGTTTGTCCAACACAATATCACTGTTTTTACTCAAAAGAGATAAATGTTAGATTTAGGCGATTTGTATATAATATTTAACTTCATTTATTAGACAAAAAATATTCAAATCACTCATTAATATGATTCTGTATTATTCTATAAATGGAGGTAATATGAGAATATTTTTAATAATTTTATTCTAACCTCGTGTAATGTTATGAGTAAAATTCCAGATTGTTGAGGAAGTAGCTTCGGTAGACGATTTTCTTAGGCTATTGAAAAAGTCTGTGTTTCACACTGCTCGGCTAGTTGTGCTTTAGAGTTTTTAATATCCCACATTTTCAGCCTCTGATACAGTTTGGATGTTCATTAAACCACAGCAACAAACCTACCCAACAAAACTAGCCTCAGCAGTTATAGCCTGCATTGCCATGATATTGAGGTATCTTGTTTCCTTCCACCATACCTAACCACAATATCCTTTACTCAGAGTACATCGGATGCGGCAACTGATTTTGCTCCTGCTGTCGATGGCCATAGCCACAATAGTTTTGGCAGATTCCAACTGCCCCAAATACGACCGTAAGAGCTACCGTCACTGGGTTGATGAGGACCATGATTGCCAGAATGCTCGTCATGAGGTGTTGATTGAGGAATCCCTCTCGACGGTTGGGTTCAAGTCTTCAAAAGACTGCATAGTGGCCTCAGGAAGCTGGGACGATCCCTACTCAGGCAGAACCATTACAGATGCGACCAAGCTGGATATTGATCACATGGTGCCTCTCAAGGAGGCCCACCAGTCTGGTGCAGCCTTTTGGTCAAGGGAGCGCAAAAGAGCCTATGCCAATGATTTGGATGATCCAGACACGTTGATTGCTGTCGATCGTCGTCTGAACCGTCAGAAGGGAGCCAAGGACCCAGCAGAGTGGTTGCCACCCAATCCAGCCTACCAAGTAGAATATGCGAAGGCATGGGTTGCTGTGAAGCTGAAGTGGGGGTTGACCGCTGATCGACAAGAATTGGTGGCTTTACGAAAGTTGCTTGGGAATCAAGTCGAGTTACCACTTGAAGCACCTGAGATGAACTGCACTGCCATTGGGCAGTCCAGCCAGCTAACATTGCCCTCAGCG
>JAQWOT010000146.1 GCA_029245725.1 SAR324 cluster bacterium
GGTATGAGGAGGATTTTGGCGCGGAAAAGCGACCTCAGAGTGGTATGAAAATCTATTCCCGATCCGGGTCATGAGACTTCCCAAGAAAATGGATCCTGAAGCTGAACTTTGGTCGCAACGTTTGAAACAACTCGAAAAGGATATCCAAACTCAACGGAATGATCTGGAATTTCAAAGATTTTGCTATCGATGTGTAAATTTTTTCAGAAGGAATGAACAACACTGGCAAAAACAGTTAGTATTACAATCAATCCTCAAGAGAGTAGAACCATTTGAGGATCTTTACATTGAAGGACTAAGGGGAGCTCTAGAAAAAGCCATTACAGCGGCTACGGGGGTCAGTCTTCTTGAAGATGTTATGCGGACATTGGTGAATGTACTAATCATTGATAATCTTGGTTCCAAGTTGCCAAGAAAGCTTGGCAACTTGGAACCAACAGCCAGCGCATTAAGACAATGACGCTCAATCAACTGCAACACTTGCATAGGAAAATCGATCAAGATGCTCAACAGATCGATCTTCGAAAAATCCCAACAAGTCTTTTTCAACATCCTGATATGAAAAAGTATGACTTGGTGTTGATTAATCCATGGCGATTTGAAGGAAATAAACTGCCCATTCTGATCTTGGTGCGTACAACAGGGAATCTTAGTCGAAAAGAGGAAAAATCACTCGCGAAACAGCCTCAGAATCAGCAGCGGATTGAGGAAGCTAAGAAGCATCTAAAGAATCTACAAGAACAGATTGATCCGATTCAGGTTGAATTAGACCTCATTGAGGCTGATGACTTTAGCAATGAGAACCAACAAGAAGTTGCGCATTATCAGTATCTTATAAAGTCCAAAAAGCAATTACTTGAAAAAATCCTTCAGAAAGAATCATTGATTCAGGAATTGACAAAACCAATTGATCCCAAGAGGAAAACTCATCTGCAACTACTGAATCTTATGAACTGCGACAGCAAAGAGGAAGGCATTGCTGAGAAAGCCACTTCCATGCTGAAACGAGCATTCACACTTGAAAGCAAGCGAAATGAGGAGGGTATTCATCAAGATATAAAAAAACTGTCAGTGTTCCTAAGACAACATGTCAAGATTGTCAATACTCTGGAGCACATCCAAATTGAGATGAATGAGCTTGAGAGCAACCTCCAGAATTTAATCACAGAAAAAGATTCAGATAACACAAATCTGTGGCGGAGGCCATTCCTAGAATATCAATTAGACAATTTGGAATATTGCATTCTTGAGGAAAAACTGACTGAGCTTGCCAAATCTTAAAAAATTCATTTGTTCTAATTTTTACCCACGGCCATTCGTCAGATAAATCCTCTGTTCCGTCTAGAAATCGTATTCAATTGTTCAAACAAGTATCCCCAAAGCCAGACTCAAAATAAGCAAAATGTTGCTAAAAAAAATTCAGTTTCTGCTCTTATTTCTCTTCTTTAATTTCCACATAGTACATGCTGAGAAATTACTTGTCGCCGTAGCATCCAACTTTGTCGCTCCAGCAAAAGAATTGAGTCAGGAATTTTCCTGGATAACCTCTCATAATGTGAGCCTGAGCTTTGGCTCAACCGGCAAATTATACGCTCAAATCGTCCACGGCGCTCCTTTTCAAGTATTCCTTGCAGCTGACCAAGAACGCCCATTTAAATTAGTTTCAGAAGGTATTGCTGAGAAGGGTAGCCAATTCACTTATGCCCTTGGGCGGATTGTGCTCTATTCTCCAAGGGTGGAAACTGATCAACAACGTTTGGAGATTTTAAAATCGAATGAATTTGCTCGAATGGCGATCGCAAATCCAACGACAGCGCCATATGGCAGAGCAGCATTGGAGGTTCTCCAAAACCTAGTGATCTTGGAAAATCTCAGTACAAGAATTATTCAAGGTGATAACATCGCTCAGACCCTTCAGTTTTTGAGCACTGGCAATGCCGAATTAGGCTTCGTCTCAAGATCTCAGGTTATCAATATTGACCCAGATCTGTATTGGACTATTCCTGCAGATTTACACACCCCAATCCAACAAGATGCTGTGCTCCTACAGAAAGGTCTGGATACAAAAGCTGCCAGAGAATTTCTAGAATTTCTTAAAAGTGATCTTGCAAGAGAAATAATTCAGTCTTTTGGTTATGACTTGGAATGAGATTTCCCCTTGAATGAATGGTTTGATGCTGAGATGTGGGAGGCTACCAAACTCACCCTTAAATTAGCCTTTGTCACCACACTCCTTTTACTGATTCTAGGGACTCCAATCGCTTGGTGGCTTGCCCGTTCAAAGTCATTTATTAAAGAAATTATCGGAACTTTAGTCGCCCTGCCGCTCGTTCTTCCTCCTACAGTCCTAGGCTTCTATCTGCTTTTGCTGCTTAGTCCACAGGGAAATTTTGGTAGCTGGTTATCGCAAGTTTTTGGTTCACCTTTCCCTTTTTCCTTCAAGGGATTAGTCGTTGGATCAGTCATCTACTCACTGCCTTTTGTCGTCCAACCTATTCGGAACTCTTTTGAAGCTATTGGAGAGCATTCATTGGAAGCTGCGGCTAGCCTTCGGGCAAGTCCATTCGATGTCTTTTTTTCAGTTGCCTTACCTCTCGCTAGGCCAGGCATACTAACCGGATCAGTCTTGGGTTTTGCTCACACCGTAGGAGAGTTTGGTGTGATTTTGATGTTAGGTGGAAATATCCCTGGAGAGACCAAAGTTCTCTCAGTAGCGATTTATGATTATGTTGAATCTCTTCAATGGGAAAAAGCCCATGTACTGGCTGGAGGTATGATTGGATTTTCCTTTTGCGTGATCTTGGCAACAACTCTTATCGAACGTCATTGGCGAGAAAAAAAGTAATGAGTAGATTTGAAGCCGAGTTCAAAGGGAGACTTGGAAATTTTGAGGTGGATGTCTTTTTCACTCTACCGCAAACAGGAATTACCGCATTATTTGGTCCTTCCGGCTGTGGTAAAACCACTATCCTACGCTGCATTGCAGGTTTAACTCAGCTAGAGGGTAACTTAGTTGTTGATGGAAAAAGTTGGCAGAATTCTTCTAATTTTTTGCCAACTCATCGCCGCCCAATTGGCTATGTCTTTCAAGATGCGAATCTGTTTCCGCATCTTTCTGTTCGAAGGAACCTTGAATATGGGTTGAGGCGCATTCAAAACACTCAGAAGACCAAGCTATGGGAGGAGATAACGGAAATGTTAGGCTTGGGGGCCTTACTAGACCGTGAACCTAGCAAGCTTTCAGGTGGAGAAAAGCAGCGAGTTGCCATTGCAAGAGCTTTACTCTCTGCTCCAGAAATTCTCTTGATGGATGAACCACTCTCCGCACTGGATCGCTTCAGCAGAATGGAGATTCTACCTTACCTACAAAGGCTCCATCTAGATCTAAAAGTACCAATTGTTTACGTAAGCCATGATTTGCATGAGGTCGAACAACTCGCAGATTGGATGATTCTGCTTAAAAAAGGGCATGTCATTGCCCAAGGCAGTATTTCGGAATTACTAGCTAATCCACAATTACCATTAGCAAGGTTACCAGAAGCAGCTGTAATTCTGGAGGGAGCAATGCAAGATTTTGATTCAAAGTATTGTCTTTCAAAAATAGCAGTTAATGGCGGATCTCTGACTCTATCCCAGAATTTGGGCATGGTTGGAAGCCGTCATCGTTTAAGAATTATGGCAAGAGAAGTAGGGATCGCCAAATCATGGCAAGACGGAGATGCTAGCTTCTTGAATGTTCTATCAGCCATAATATTTGACATTCAACCTTTTGGGGAGCAACAAGCTACAGTATTTTTACGTCTAGGAAAACAAGCCAATGGGGATGTTCTCTTGGCTAGAATCACAAGAAAATCCTGTGATGTACTTCAGTTGAAAGAAGGGGATGAGGTAAAAGCCTTGATCAAAAGTGTGGGGTTGGTGGGTGTTCCAACTGTGGATCAGGCCGGATAGGTTCTGCTGTGTTGGGGTTTAAGTTGCACTGTGTCTCCCAAGAGCCAACTCTCTCTGGATGGAACACTGACACGCAGAACCAAGCCATTCTCATGGCGTACATGCACAATTTTGTGATCACCACGAAAAGAAATCTCCTGAATCCAACCTGCTTGTGAAGTTGTCTCAGGGACTTTTAAAATTTTGATATCTTCTAGTCGAGACATCCATAATTGATCACAGATTTTTGGAAGCTGAGGTATATTTTCAAGCCCAATAGCTGATCCAACAAGCTCTAGGGGTACCAGATTCGCTTCACCCACGAAGGAAGCGACCCAAGCCGTGGCCGGTTCATGGTATACCTCTTCCGGGTTTCCGTTCTGAACAACTTTTCCTCGGGATAGCAAAATCATCCGATCCGCAAATGTGTAAGCCTCCGTCTGATCATGTGTGACCAGAATTGCGCTCACCTTAGCTTCATGCAGAATATCCCGAATATCCTGCCGAATCTGCACTCTTAGCCGATAATCCAGACTATTGAATGGTTCATCCAACAACAACAATCTTGGAGCCGGCGCCAGAGCCCTAGCTATCGCAATCCGTTGTTGTTCTCCACCTGAAAGTTCGTGTGGCATTTTCTTTTCAGAGCCAGATAATTCCACAAGTTTCAGCATTTCCTCCACACGTGAACGTTTTTCGTCCTTTGAACCATTTAGCCCATAAGCCACATTTTTGAAAACATTAAGGTGAGGAAAGAGAGCAATATCTTGGAAGACCATCCCTACACGCCTTAACTCAGGGGCTACCATGTGGTGAACACTACTCATTTCTTCTCCACCAATAAAAATCTCCCCAGCTTGTGGCTCATCCAAGCCTGCAATCAAGTTCAGAAGGGTGGATTTCCCACAGCCAGAGGGCCCAAGTATCGAAAGCAACTCATGGGGTCGTAGATTAAGACTTACTCCATCCACTGGCTTAATTTTCCCGTAGTGCTTAACGAGATTTTTACATTCCAGCAGGAAATCAGATGTAACTGGCGCTAGTTTACGGCTTCGAAAAAATGACATTTTTGAGGAAGAGTCTTTGTAGCTTATGTCGCAGTTGTTGAATGGGATCGCTTTCGCATCTCACGCGCCAATTTTAATGCTTGATTTGTGATCTCCGATCCATCAAGGAGTCTAGCGATTTCCATGATCGCATGTTGCTTGTCCAGATTTTCAATGAAAGTGTAGGCTTGGTCCTTTTCTGTAGATTTAGTCACTGCATAATGGTGTTCAGCAAATGCTGCAATTTGCGGAAGATGGGTAATACAAAGCGTCTGTTGGCGTTTTCCTAAATATGCCAACTTCCTTCCAACTGTCTCTGCAACACTACCACTTATGCCCGTGTCGACTTCATCAAAGATCAGAGTTTCCACAGTGTCTGTGGTTAGGATAGTCTGGATTGCCAACATCACTCTGGATAACTCCCCCCCAGAAGCAATCTTTACGAGGGGACGCAGCGGCTGTCCCGGATTGACAGAGAGCATGAATTCAACTCGATCAGCACCATTTGAGCTAAATGAATCATCATATTTTTTTTCAAAGGAAGTTTCGAATTTTGCCCGATTCATTCCAAGCTCTCTCAATTCCCTACTGATCGCCTCGTCGAGTTTCTTAGCTGCTTTTTTTCTTTCTGACGAAAGATTTGTCGACTGTTCTCTTAAGATTGTGACTAATTCATGAATTTCATTTTCTAAGGCTGACACATCTTCTTCCAGATTTTGGAGACCTTGTAGCTCCGTTTGATGTCGTTCACAGAGTTCTATTAGTTGAGTTGTGTTGGTTACCCTATACTTGCGCTGCATTGTTTGGAGTAAGCTTAAACGATCATTGACCCAAGCCAAGCGTTCAGGGTTGTCTTCAATTCGGTCCTGTCTGTATCTTAATGACTGGCTCAATTCATCAAGCTGAAGAAGTGACTGATCAAGATTCTCTAAAAGTGCCGTGCAACCAGGGTCCATTCGTTCAGCATCTTGTAACTGCCTTTTCAAACTACTCAGTACTTCCAAAATAGATCCATCCTCTTCATAAAGAATGGTCTGCATTCCTACATAAAGGTTCAGAAGTTGTTCCGCATTAGCAAGCATTTTGGACTCTGTCTCAAGATCATCCATCTCTTGCCGCTTCAGGTTGAGGCTGGAAAGCTCTTGAAACTGTGCCTCCAGAAGCATCTGTCTATCCGTACGGTTTGCTAACCGTTCCTGCCACTCTTCCTGCTCACGTCGTTTCCTAGTCCATTTTTTATGAACTTCTCGGAGTGCCCCTCTTGTCGGGAATAGATTGCCAAAGGCATCCAAAAAATCTAAATGATGAGAGGAATCAAGAAGTGCTTGGTTATCGTGTTGACCATGGATATGAACAAGTCCTCGCCCAACTTCTGCAAGCAAGCCCTGAGTGACAGAAGTGTCGTTTAGAAAGCGTTTCTGGCGGTTATTTGTGTTAAGCATTCGGCGAATCAATAGTTCATTTTCATGAGGTATTTCCGATTCACTAAGCAATCGCTTCAATTCAGTTTGTTTTGAAATATCAAATGTTCCCTCCACTAGCGCTTGAGAAGAACCCTGTCGAATTAGTCCAAAATCAGCTCGATCTCCCAACAGTAATTGAAGACCATCAATCATGATCGATTTCCCTGCACCGGTTTCTCCAGTCATGATGGAAAAACCATCAAAAAAATCGATTTCTAGATTTTCAATTGTCGCTAAATTCTGAATCCGCAAATGCAGCAGCATAGTTGCTCATTCTTGATTCAGTAGATGTCGTCGAGGGAAGAGATCACATTATCAGCGATTAGGTGGAAGGCTTCTGCAGCAGGGCTATCAGATGGGGCTTGGTTCATGAGAGGCTTGCCCAGGTCACCTCCTTCACGAACGGCTAGTTCCAAAGGAATAGCACCAAGAAAAGGCACTTCGTATTTGCGGCAAGCTTCTTCAGCGCCATGTTGGCTGAAGATAGCTGTTTTTTCACCACAATGAGGACATTCAAAGTAGCTCATATTCTCCACAATGCCAACGATGGGAATATCGACCTTGGAAAACATATTGATTGCTTTGTAAGCATCCACTAAGGCCATGTCTTGTGGAGTGGAAACCACAACGGCACCAGCCAACTCACAGAGCTGTGAAATGCTGAGTTGAACATCCCCAGTTCCTGGAGGCATGTCGATAATCATTATATCACCACCTGGCCAGGCTGTATCTCGCAAAAGTTGTTCTACTGCCTGATGAACCATCGGCCCTCTCCAGACCATTGCCGCCTCATCATCAATCAGATTACCAATCGACATCGCATGTAAACCCATCACTTCCAGCGGCATCAAGTTTTCTTCCCGTAGTTCTGGTTTCACTCCCCGGAGACCAGTCATAATGGGGAAACTTGGACCATAAATATCAGCGTCAAAAAAACTTACACTAAATCCTTTTTGCTGGAGGGCTAGCGCTAAATTTAGGGATACCGTAGATTTTCCAACCCCCCCCTTGCCACTGGCCACGGCTAAAACCGCATCATAGTTTTGAAGATAAGCAGTTCTTTGTGGCTGCCGAGCGCGTCTGCTGTTCTCTGATTCGGGTGTCGAAGCAGTATCTTCCTCTGATTCATCATCAATGGGGGCCTTTTCCAAGACTTCAACAGCCACTCGAGAAATACTTGGTAAGTTCCGGATATTCTCCTCAATCTGCGTTGGGAGTATTTGACGCAACCTCGACTCTAAGGGCAGAACAATCGTGAATTTGGCGAAGTCATTGTTGACCACACAGCTATGAACAATCTCTGTTTCAGTGAGTGGCCTTCCATCAACTTCGATTTCAGCCAGAACAGACGTAAATTGTTGTTCCAATGATTCCATGATTGCTTCCTTCAGGGAGCAGAGGTTTTGTAAGCGACATGAATTGTCGAGGCACCAAATACAAAATCGTAGTAGTCAGCCTGTTGAAAACCGACTTCAAGTAGTTTCCGCTTCAGGGTTTCTTGATCAGGATACTTCAAAGAAGACTGAGGAAGATAGGTGAACATCTCTTGCTCAGGCATTAGCCATTCACCAATTTTTGGGACCACCTTGAAGAAGTAGAAATGGCTCAAAACATCTATCAATGGCAGCCGTACTTTTCCCACATCCAGACTAACCAAGACCCCCCCTGGTTGCAAGATACGCCTTATCTCCAAGAGTCCCTTCGTGAGATCATCAAGGTTACGCAGTCCATAACCAATAGTCACCGCAGCAAACCAGTCATCCGGGAAAGGTAGGCGAAGGGCATCCCCTTGGATCCATTGAACCGAATCAACCTTTGTCCGATCTGCAGCGATCCCCAACATGGATGCAGCAAAATCAACTCCTGTCACTTCTGCATCAGGATGCTGCTTGATGACAGCCCTTGCAATGTCTCCAGTTCCGCAACAAAGGTCCAGGCAACGTTCTCCTTCCCGAAGACCCGTCTGACGCGCAACAAAACGCTTCCAATAACGGTGCATCCCAAAGGTAATGAGGTCATTGAACCGGTCATACTTCAACGCAATCTCGTTGAATTTGCGGCTAACGTATTGGGCTTTATAATCAGTCGATGGGAGTTGGTAGGTCAATGGCTTACTGAGGTAGGATACCGATCAAGTTGTCTAGAAAGCAATTCAAGAGCAGAGATCGCAAAACGAATCTGGTGTTCCTGTTTGGTGAAGAAGGGATTTTCCTTAACTACCTCATGAATTTGCTCATATGGCTGCTCCGTCATTTCTGACCTTTTGATAAGCACCAGGTGGCAAGCCCCATTCTTATTGCTGCGCAGGGTTCCATCAGGCGGACCAGCCATTCCGTTTTCAGCGAGTACCAAGTCTGCTTCAGTATTTATAATTGCAGCCAAAGCCATCTCCTTTGTCAATTCCTCAGAAAGGCTTGATTCGCGATGCCCCAGAAATCTCCCAATCAATTGCTCCTTGATAGAATTGGCATAAGCGACCTGAGAGCCAAGAACGAATTTGGACGAACCAGGTAGCCCAATCAAGGACCCTGCTATCCGTCCTCCAGTGCTTGTTTCCAGAAAATAGATTTTCGGAGAATTCTTTCTCTCAAAAAGCTGACGAGAGACCTTTCGACTGATTTCTAGGAGATCTCTCTCTAGTTCCTGAATCCTGACTTCCCACTCACTGGCTTCAGCAATTTTATTTGAAAGTCTACTCCCAAGATGCTCATCAAGATGCTTAATTGCCTTGTCAGGCAGATAAGCGGGCAGTTGCTGTCTGCAGGATACAGCTCGACGAATTATCGTTGAGGAAAGATTTAGAAAGCTTTTCAGACCTTTTGGTAAAAGAACCTGGTCCAGAATTTTCTGTTTCAGGGATAGACCCTCACCAAAACGATCAGCAATCCGCTCACCCGGCCGAGATACTACCAGCCATTCCGTCAAGTTTGACATCTCTTTCAAGTCTGCTTCTGAAAAGATTTTGGGATCCTGCATTCTGTTGATCAAGTCACTACCGACCAAAACCTGAATCCGCTTACTTTTGGACTCGCTATTAGACTCGATAGCTGTCCAGATATTTTTGATATTATCCAACAGTCTAACCTGGCCTTCCTTCTTAAATTCACTGATTGAAATGAATAACCCTACTTGGCGAAGACGAAGAATTTCTTCAACTTGATCAACAATGAAATTGAGTCGATTTCCAGCACTTTGATGTAAACTCGCTAGCAAGTCTTGCATCAGTTGGAGGCGGATATCTTTGGGGAGGGTTACTGATCTTTTGAAAGGATCTGGATGATGACCATTAGAGAGGAGGTAAACGACCTTCGATAATTCAGGTCGTTGCCTTAAGGCCAGTTCTGCCAATACAAGGTGGTGATAGCCTGCTGGATTTCCAGTGATGGGAACAAATAGGGTGTTTTGGAAATCAGCATTCTCCGGGCAAGGAGATTCAATAATCCTGGGGTTCACTTGCAAAAAATTAGGCTGCTGGTTCAGCCTCTACTTGATTCTGTAGCATCAGCAAATTTAGCATTTTCAAGGTAGCATTAACTGCTGCCATCACTTGGTCACCATCCACACCAATCGTTTGGAGTCGTCTCTCACCCATCTTCCAGGTGATCACAGCCTCGGTCAACGCATCAGTTTTTCCACTCCTGGGAATCCGGATTTCATAGTCCACCAAGTCAGGACAAATGATTTGACGGCGTTTGAGGATCTTCTTGACGGCATTCATAAAAGCATCATACCCACCAATGCCTGAGCCTGCTTCAGTGTATACCTTTTCGTCCCAACTCAAGCAGACAGAAGCGGTGGACTTAAGATTCAAGCCACTCTGGATGCTGCAACCCTCTAAACGCAATCGTTGATTAACGTTATCATCCAAGACATCAGTAACAATGAAGGGCAAATCCGCTGGAGTCAGATTTTTCTTTGAGTCCCCCAGTTGGACGATTCTTTCGAGTACTTTTCGCAGATTTTTCTCAGAAAGCTGTAAGCCCAGAATCTCCAGATTTTTTACGAGAGACGCTTTGCCACTCATTTTTCCCAGTGCATAACTTCGAATTCTGCCAAAACGCTCTGGCTGAATTGGATTGTGATAGAGACCACCTTTCCTGTCCCCATCAGCGTGAATTCCACTTGTCTGGGTAAAAACATCAGTACCAATGACAGGGGAATTCGTAGCCAATCGCTTACCTGAGAAGGTCTCGATCATCTCGCTCACTGGCACTAAGCTTGTTTCGTCAATGCTGAGGTGAACCCCTAACTTATCACGAAGGACTACTGAAATTTCAGCAAGGGAAACATTTCCGGCTCTTTCACCCAGGCAGTTCATTGTGCAATGCAGGTTACGAATTCCGGCTTTGACTGCATATAGGCAGTTTGCGGTGGCCAAGCCATAGTCGTTGTGAGGATGAAAATCGATTTTAGCCCATGGGAATCGTGAGGTCATGTCTTTCAAGCTATCAAAGACTTCCTCTGGAGATAGCACTCCGAGAGTGTCTGGCAACATAATGTGCTTAATGTCTAACCCCTCCAAGTGCCCCATTAGGTTGTAAACATACTCTGGCTCATCTCGATAACCATTTGACCAATCCTCAAGATATATATTTACCTGCAAGCCTCTAATTTCGGCGTATTCGACCGTTAGACGTATGTCTGCAGCGTGTTCTCTAAGTGTTTTCCGAAGCTGATTCTTGCAGTGATTTTCACTTCCCTTGGTTAGCAAATTCATTACTCTGGCACCAGAGTCGAAAATCCAGTCGACACTTCTCTTGTGATCACAAAAACCGAGAACTTCTACACGATCCAGAAACCCTTGGTCACTTGCCCAATCTGCTATGTTTTGAACAGCTTCTTGTTCTCCCTGTGAAATTCTCGCTGAAGCAATTTCCAGTCTATCAACCCCAACTCTCTGAAGCAGAGCTTTGGCGATATTCATCTTCTCAGAAGGTGTAAATGAGACTCCTTGAGTCTGCTCACCATCACGAAGAGTTGTGTCCATCAAAGAAATATGTTCACCAGCGAGATCCATTGCTTCATCCTTCTAAGAAATTCTGAAAAATCAGACTTTACCATGCTCTTACCATGTGTGGCAACCGCTCTTTAAAGTTTTACTTAATCTTCCTCTTCTTGCTTGAGGGTCTGAAATTCCAAGCCCTTGAATTCCCAATGGGGTAAGGGCTTTTTTACCAAGGCAAGCACGACCTCAAAGATCTGGACCTCCGCATCTTGGTTTACTCTGAAACGAACTCTGGAATCTTCTGCAGCTTCCCTGAAATCAAGATGTAATTCCGGCTCCTCTAATTCAAATCCTGCAGCCTTCAATTCTAGGTATCTTGGATCCTCCTTGACGACCTCATAGGACACCTGAAAAGCTGAGGTCTTGCGCATGTTTGGTTGCTGCAGACCCAAGGCAATGATGAAAAAACCAAAGAACAACAAGTTTGAAAGAAGCAGGCGGCGCATTGGGCGCATCGCATCTGGATTATCAATGACTACCGTTCCTGCTAACCGATCTCCCAAGCGCCTTCCGTAGGAATCTCGAAAGATTTCCCAAGCTTCCCAAGGTAGGATGAATAAGCTCAAATTACGTTTGAATAACCGGTCTTTCGGCACTGTTTCATTAAGATTTTCAATTTTACGCAAACACATGCCCAACATGCGTTTCCCAGGGCTGCCGTTTTTTGAAAGATCTCTAAATACTAAAAAGAGCATGGCCCCACCATAAAACCAAGTGAGGTCTAACCAGCTACGAGCCTGCTGCTTAAGGTCCCAGTGTTCCTGCCGAAAAAGGCTGTCTAGTGTATTAAGGATCAAAATGATGAGAACAATATCTATCAGGAGACCAAATAGGCGCTTCCCTTGGGAAGATGCCCTGATGCGTGAAGGAGCGTCGGAATGAACCGCAGAAGGGTTTTCCGATTCAACAGTGGAAGATTCCTCCGTCATGATAAACGAGATTCTACTTTTTTGAGGCGGTCAAAGAGTTCTTCTAGTCGGTGAATCAATGCCTGAGTTTTGCGCCACTGAGAAACTGGTCTGGAGGGCATTCCACCCACTACCTCCTTATCGGAGATATTACTGGTAATCACCGAGCGCGCAACCGCTGTCACATGATTACCAACCTGAACATTATCTCTAATTCCGGTTTGCCCACCCATAATCAGATGATGCCCAATTACCGCACTTCCTCCAATGGCTGATTGGGCAGAAATCAGCGCATGCTCTCCAATCACAACATTGTGAGCAATTTGAACCTGATTATCAATTTTGCTCCCTGCCTTGACAACAGTGTCTGCAAATCGGGCTCGATCCACCGTAGTATTAGCTCCAATTTCAACGTCATCTTGAATCACCACCCGACCCACCTGTGGAATTTTCTGATTTACACCCTCTCTCTGAAAATAACCGTGCCCGTCTGCCCCAATTACTGATCCACTCTGGAGGATCACCCGATCACCAATGATACAGTCTTCCTGCACCACAACTTTTGGAAAAATTTCACAATTCTCCCCAATCACAGCATCAGTCATCAAGACACAACCAGCATGTATAATGCTGCCTGATCCAATTCGAACTCCATCATAGAGTACCACTTGCGGGCCTACCCAAACATTTTCTCCAACTTGAACATTTTCGCCTAAAGTTGCTGTGGGATGAACTTGGCCTTCTGGCTTTTGCTGAGAATGCAACAGGGCTGTTACTTTAACATGAGCTGCCAGCGGATCATGGGCAAACAGAAAATTTCGACCCTCAGCGTTGGTGCCTGCTGGAACAATCACCGCAATCTCATCACCACTGATTTCCTCTTCATGATGTTGTTTTCGATGAACTCCTCTCGGAGTAGGGACACTGCTCAATCCACTAGCGGAGGCCAAATAAGCTACCCCTCCAGGTTTCAGTTGATCCAGCCCACAGGCATGAGTTAATTTCAGGGAGGGTTCACCACTAAAGGGTAAATCTAGTTGACGAGCTAGTTCTTCAAGCGTGATTGTTTGCCGAATGCGTTTCATTAACCAAATAAAGCAAAACGATGTGCAAGAGGTCGAACACTGACTGACTGCCCAGATCGTAAAGGTTGGGAATCCCCCGGCATGTGAATCAGCGAGTTAGCCTGTGCTATCGAGGCAATACTAAAAGAACCTTGTTGAGGTACAGGACGAACCCAATCAGTACCATCAAGATGGTACCAGCGGGCTCTTAAAAGTTGCAGTCTCTCTGAGGTTTCATCAAAATCCTCAGAGATTTTTGCTGATCGCATCGGTACTTCCAGTTGTTGGTGACCAAGACATTTACGCAGAAACGGCCTGACCAATTCTTCAAAAAGAACGAACGTGGAAGCTGGATTACCCGGCAATCCAAAAACCTTTGTGTCTCCAAGATGTCCAAAGTAGAGGGGCTTACCAGGTTTGATTTTGACCCGCCAGAAAATTTCTTCGACTCCTAATTCTTTTAAAGCAGCCTTAACAAAATCTGAGTCACCAACCGAGACACCTCCTGATATCAACAAAGCATCCGCTTTCAGCGCCTCATCAAGAACTTTGATTGTACCTTCTAAATCATCAACTACCCGGTGCAGTCTCGTTACCTCACAAGCCTCTGTTTGGAGCAGAGCTTCAAGCAAAAAACTGTTTGCCTCACGAATTTGACCAGGTCCAGGTTTGATGGTTGGATCAACCAGTTCTGTTCCCGTAGACAAAATATTTATCTTCAGCCTTCTGTGCAATGGGACTTCAACCAGACCTTGGGCCGCCAGCAAGGCGAGATGCGTTGGGGCAATCGTTGTTCCGACTGGAAACAGAGGGTCTCCAATGGACATGTCTCGCCCCCTACGACGAAGGTTATTGCCACTTTTTGTGGAATGCGAGAAATAAACTTTCTCACCATTCCTCACAACCTGTTCTCGCATTACCACAGCATCTGCACCTACAGGCAAGGGCGCCCCCGTAGCAACTTGAATGCATTCCCCTTCCTGCAGAGAGATCGTGTCTAATCGACCAGCGAAAATATATTCCTGGCATCGTAGAGCTATTGGATTTCCTTCAGTAGCTTTAGCGATTTCATTCAATTTTACTGCGTAGCCATCCACTGCTGAATTATCGAAAGGAGGCTGATCTTCCAGAGCAACAAGATCTTCAGCTAGGGCTCTTCCGACTGCGTTTCTAAAATTAACTTTTTCTAATTCTTGTGCCCGAGCGTGCGCAAGAATGGTGACTTTGGCTTCTTCGTAAGTTAGCATAATTTAGTTAATTTAATGGACAACCAGCTAGAGTCCAAAGCACTATCCATTCCAAGAAAAAGAGGATCAAACATGGTGGCATTTCTGAAGAATTACGTAGATGTACTGAAGAATATGCACGAACATCATCGGCTCTACTTCTTCATTCACGCGTTCATGTTGATCTCCGCCTCCTTGGTGTTTCTAATTCTTCTATTCAGTATGATTTGAAAACTTTTCCCTTTTCATCTTTTTGAATGAATCTATATAAATTCATAAGAATTCTTGTGATCTTGACATCAATCGTGCAACCAGTCAAAGATGCCTGCATAAAGTCGTTGAATCCTCAGGAAACCCCAAGTCATTAGAAGCGCTCCGACTGGAGCTAACCCCAGAAAATAGGGAACTGACTGCAGTTGTACAGAGCGTAACCCCCAAAACCAGCAGATCAATCCCAGAATCACTAGAAAGCCCCAACCACAAAGTTGCAGCTCCCAGAGACGTGGCATCTCAGGTAGCTTCTTGTTCCTGCGGAAATAGGCCCTCTGTTGGGGAACTTTCAAAAAATCGAAATAGAGCCAGTAAGCTATCAATGCCACAGGTCCGAAAATTCCAAGACTATCACTGATCCAATGATGAGCCGTCATTGAACGAGCTACTGCCATACCTACAGCTAACACAATACAGCCAATTGCCCAACAGATAGCTAACTGTGGCTTTCGGTACTTGTAGTCTGTTAACCAAATTACAGATAGGAGCATCGGCACAAGGACCACCGCAGTATGCCCACTCGGAAAACTACCTCTGTAGATTCCTTCTGCAATGTAATGTGGCCCAAATTCATACCATTCACTAAACGGCCACTGCTTGTCCCAAACAAGATGTGGGCGAGCCCTGCCGATGATCCATTTAAGGCAGTGAACATAACCCAATCCTCCTGCAAGGGTTGTTGTGATAATGAACCCCAAAAAGGGACGCCACTCCCGCAGGCGCTCTGATGCGTTGAATTTCCAAGCTCTGAAGTAGAGTAGGAAACTAGCTAGGACAAACAGAATGGCGGGATCACTTCCTCCCGGCAAAGAGCCCTCAAAGAGGGTGCGGCCCATCCATTCTCCGAAAAGATCCGACCGATTTTCTCTTAACCACCGAGTCCACTCCTGATCAAACTGACCCAAGTAGCTCAGCCATATTAGACTGAGCAAGGTCAACAGAAGATAGAACTTATATTTCTGCCAGAATAGTTCAGCAGGACTGGGTGGTGGAAGAGGTGAGAGTGGCACGAATCCGAATGATTATTTTGGATCTTGTAACAACTTGAGCAAACTAGATGTATCCCAGCGTCCTCCACCCAAAGCTTGAACGCCAGAGTAAAATTGATCGATCATCGCAGTTCCGGGTAGCTGAGCACCGTTTTGCCGGGCTTCATTGAGCACAATCCCCAAATCCTTACGCATCCAATCAACAGCAAAACCAAATTCGAATTCATCAGCCACCATGGTCTTGTGTCGGTTTTCCATTTGCCATGATTGTGCAGCTCCTTTTGAAATCACCTCGATCACAGCCAACGGATCCAACCCTGCTCGCTGTGTGAAATGAATGGCTTCTGCCAAGGATTGAACAACCCCTGCGACGCAGATTTGATTGACCATCTTCGTTAGTTGACCGGAGCCAACTTCTCCAAGTCGTTTGACTGATCGTGCATAGGCTTGAATGACAGGCTCAGCTTGATCGTAGTTTGCCTGATCTCCACCACACATCACAGTCAGAATCCCGTTTTCAGCACCACTTTGACCCCCAGAAATTGGCGCATCCATAAATCCGACTCCCAAGGAAGCTCCCACACCCGCAAGTTCCCTCGCCACAATTGCTGATGTGGTCGTGTGATCAACCAGTAAGGTTCCTTTGTCCATACTACGGAAGGCACCCTGCTCTCCATTTACTACCTGACGGAGATCGTCGTCATTACCAACACAGGTAAACACAATTTCAGCTCCTTTTGCAGCTTCTGAAGGAGTACTTGCACTTGTTCCACCATGCTGCTGAACCCAATTTGCGGCTTTTTCTGCTGTACGGTTATAAACACATACCTCGTGACCAGCTTTTACCAGATAGCCAGCCATCGGGTAACCCATCACGCCCAGTCCCAAAAAACTTACTTTCATTTCATACTCCATATCTATTTGCCAATACTCCCCCACCACGACTTCGAGATGGGCCGAATTCATTCATATTGTCACATCAAATGTTGTGGGTCGATATCAAGAATAATGTTTTCTTCTCGACTACAGATCAAGGGTTCTGGACCGAGAAGTGATTTTTCAAAAATTCTTCGAATCAATCCTGCAGAGGAAGCCTTAATCAATACCTGCCATCGGAAGCGATGGTTAATACGTCGAATCGGTGCTTCGGCCGGTCCCTGACAGATTACTTCCCCTTGGCCGTTTGATCTTAAATTTTGCCGAAGAGATAAGGCAAGATCCTTAGCTCGATGCTCATCTCGAGAAATACAGAGCACACTTGCCAGGCTCAAAAATGGAGGCTGCCTGAATCTTTCTCGTAGTGGTAACTCCTGATTCACAAAAGATTCGTAATCTTGAAGTTGAGCGGTTAGCAAACTGTGATGATGAGGATTGTTTGTCTGAATCAAAACCCGGCCTGGCTTCTCACCTCGCCCAGCTCTGCCAGCAACTTGAGTGAGTAGTTGGAAAGTCCTCTCCGCTGAGCGAAAATCTGGCAAATTCAACCCCAAATCGGCCAAAAGCACTCCCACTAAAGTCACATTAGGGAAGTCATGTCCCTTGGTAACCAGTTGAGTACCAATGACGATGTCGACTTCATGACTTTGAATCTTCTGCTGCATTTCGCTCAACGCATGCTTTCCATGTAGCGTATCACGATCCATCCTGAGCAGCCGGGCTTCAGGGAAAACGACACGAAGATCTTGCTCAATCTGTTCTGTACCAGTTCCCACCAATCGCATGGCCGTCTGCGTTCCACAATTAGGACAGATCTTCGGAAACGTTTGGTTGTAATCACATTGGTGGCAGCAGAGTTTTTCGCTGCTCTGATGATACACCAAGCTCAAACTACAGGCATCACAATTAATTGTATTCTCACATTCTGGACACTGAACGACTGGAGCATATCCTCTTCGATTCAGAAAGAGAATTGCCTGGTCTTTTTTCTGAAGGCAGATCCGAAGAGCCTCAACGAGTTCCTTTGTAAAGAAGTAGCAACCAGACTGTCGAGGCTGCTGGCGCAGATCTAGTAGCTCAACCTCAGGAAGCTTTGCTCCGATCAGGGCTCTGGATGGCAGTTCTAGCAAATGGTACTTTCCTGTCCTGCCATTTTGCCATGATTCAATTGACGGAGTTGCCGAACCCAAGATAACCGTTGTTTTTTCCTGGAAAGCTCGATAAACAGCAACATCACGACCTTGATAACGTGGGGACTCACCTTGCTTGTAAGATTGGTCATGCTCTTCATCGATGACGACTAGCCCAAGGTTCTGCAAAGGCGCAAAAATGGCGCTACGAGCACCAATTGCGATTTTGGCTTGTCCCAATTGAATACGTGACCATTCATCAAATCGTTCCCCATCATCCATTCCACTGTGAAGAACAGCCACAAGATCCCCAAATCTTTCACGAAAGCGATTGACCAATTGTGGCGTTAAGGAAATTTCAGGAACAAGCACCAAGGCTGTCTTTTCCAAAACAAGGCATTTTCTAACAGCGTGAAGGTAGACCTCTGTCTTCCCACTTCCCGTCACACCATGCAGAAGAAAGGCTTTGTATTTTTTGGAGTCCAGACTTTGTTCAATCAGTGTCCAAACATTATGCTGATCCTCCGAAAGTTTTCGAAAGTCCGTAGGTGTCGGTAGACCTTGTGGCAAAAATCTTCTGAAAACTCGTTCTTCGAAAGTTTCGACAACTTGTTCCTCGACCAGTTGCTTCAATAAAGAAGCTGGAGCTTTGGTTTCATCACGGAGGTTAAGCCAAGGTACTGAGTCGCACTTTAGCAATATTTCTAGTAAGCGTTGACGTTTAGTTTTCTTACGACTTGATTTGCCAAGCTTATCAGAAGGAGTGTTTTTCAGCCTGACCCAGCGTTCTGTCTTAATTTTTGCTCTTTGTTGCACAAGATGACGCTGCACTTTAAGCACTCCGCTATCTAGCCAACACTGGCGGAGTTCTTCATCGGTTGCGGAGGGCTTCAACTCCTTCCATTCCTGGTCTGTCCAGCGCTCCTTCTTTAGCAGACCAGAAAATTTTTCTGATAGATCTGAGTTCTGATCTGGTCTTGAGGGTCCCCACGAATATTCACTTTGCAAATGAACTCCTAACCCCCCAGGCAAAGCAGTCTGCAAGACTTCCCCCCACCCACAGAAATAGTATTCTGCAACCCATTTGGTCAGATCCAAGAGTTCCCTGTTGATGATCGGATGCTCATCCAGCAACGCTAAGACCTGTCGGACACTGTCAAATTCAGATTTTTCTTTGATCCCAACAATCAAACCACACTTTTTTTGACGTCGAAAAGGGACCAAAACCCGTTGTCCTAATTTGGGCCCATTCCATCCTGCAGGCCACTGATAGTCAAAGACTTGGCGAAGAGGAATGACGAGAGCAATTTCTACGATCACGAGGGTAAATTCTTAGGAGATTGTGAAATTGGAGATTGAAACTTCCCTTGGAATGAACGATTGCAAGCAGTGAATTAACAAATACCACCTATATTGAGGCTTGGGACTTTCCAAAAGCAAGTGTTCATCCTTGCTATGAATTATTGATAAGAAGATCAGGAGATACGCATGAGCCAGCACTTCAACCTACAAATCCCCGGAGCACAAAGTGATGATGGCCAAATTGAGGTTACCGCTCCCTACGATGGAACTTTGATTGCCACCGTAACTGCAGCTGATGCTGATGCAGTAGGGTTAGCCCTTTCCACCGCAGATCGATTGTACCGAGATCGAGATCTGTGGCTGAAGCCCGCCAAACGAATGGAAATACTTGAAAAAACTGCTTCCATCATGTCTGAAAGAGCAGAGGAATTAGCAGTGGAAGCTGCCCGAGAAGGAGGTAAACCTTTAATTGACTCAAGGGCAGAAGTAGCTAGGGCAATTGATGGTGTGAGAAACTGCATTGAGGTTCTGAGAACTCAGGCTGGAGAGGAAATCCCAATGAATCTCAATCCTGCTTCAGAGGGCAAGTTTGCTGTAACGAGATATGAGCCCATTGGTATCGTTGTGGCAGTCAGTGCCTTCAATCATCCACTTAACTTGATTGTACATCAGGTCGGACCTGCTGTAGCAACAGGATGTCCAGTGATCATAAAACCTGCAGAGGACACCCCTCTTTCCTGCTTCCGTTTCATCAACATCCTTCGGGAGGCAGGGTTACCTGAAGAATGGTGCCAATCACTGATCGTTAATAATTTAGAAAATGCCACAAAATTGGTCACTGATTCCCGTGTGGCCTTCTTCTCCTTCATTGGTAGCGCACGTGTGGGCTGGTCACTACGATCTCAAGTTGCTCCAGGAACACGCTGTGCTCTTGAACATGGGGGAGCTGCTCCTGTTGTAGTTGCCGCGGATGCAGATTTAGAGCGATTGTTGCCCTCACTCACGAAGGGGGGATTCTATCACGCTGGGCAAGTATGCGTATCAGTACAAAGAGTATTTGCTGATAGCAGTATTGCTCGAGAAGTGGCTAAAAGAATGGCGGAAAAAGCCAAAAATTTGATAGTTGGAGATCCCACAGATGCAGCCACTGAAGTAGGCCCACTGATTCGACATAGAGAAACCGACAGGGTAGAGGCTTGGGTCAACGAGGCAGTAGCTGCTGGTGCAGAATTGTTCTGTGGAGGGAAGCGGATTTCTGACTCATGTTTTGAAGCCACCGTCCTGTTGAATCCCCCAACTGACTGCAAAGTGAGCCAGGCAGAAATCTTTGGGCCAGTCGTCTGCGTCTACAGTGTTGAGAATGTAGATGCTGCAATCGCTAGGGCCAATGACGTTCCCTTTTCCTTTCAGGCCTCTGTCTTCACTAGAAGCATTGACACTGCAATGCGTGCCTACAGACGTCTCAATGCATCTGCGGTAATGGTCAATGAGCATACCGCATTTCGAGTGGACTGGATGCCATTTGCAGGCTTGAAACAATCTGGCTTGGCAGTCGGGGGCATCCCCTTCACAATGCATGACATGCAGGTGCACAAAATGTTAGTGCTCCACTCAGAGGAGCTACGTCCGTGACCTTTTTGATTTATTATTATAAATTTTCATAATTATTGACTGCCTATGAACTCTTCATTGTTTTCACTTGAAAACCAAATTGTGTTGATCACTGGATCAAGCCGAGGACTTGGGTGGTCCATGGCCAAGGCAGTTGCGGAAGCTGGAGCCACCGTTCTGCTGCATGGCCGAGATGAAAACTTACTCAAAGAACGTCAGCAGCATCTTCAGGAGCTTGGCCAGAATGCCGAATACTATATTTTTGATGTCACCAATGACGAGGAAGTGCATGCCGCTTTTGGAAAAATTCGGGAACAGCAAGGTCAATTGGATGGCTTGATCAACAATGCTGGCATTCAACATCGCCGTCCACTCACTGAGTTTGAATTAGCAGATTTTGATCGAGTGATGGACACGAACCTTCGGGCGAGTTGGTTACTTTCTCGGGAAGCCGTGCGCTTGATGCAAGGTCAAGAGTCTGGATCTATTGTCAATATTGCTTCGATCATGGGTCCTCAGGCTCGTAAGACAATCTCTGCCTACACCACCAGCAAAGCTGGAGTGGTCGGCTTGACCAAGGCCCTAGCTGTTGAATTGGGACCAGAAGGCATTCGCTGTAACGGCATCGCTCCAGGCTACTTTGCCACAGAGCTGGCTACCGATCTTTTCAAAGATCCCAATTTCACCGCCTTTGTTTCTGGACGAACCCCGATGCAGCGCTGGGGTAATCCCGATGAGCTGGGTGGAGCCGCTGTCTTTCTGCTCTCCAAGGCAGCTTCTTATGTAAATGGGAACGTGATCTTTGTCGATGGAGGACTGGCTTGCCAAGTCTAAGAGATCTTGCAGAAGAGAACTTTTCGAAGAGTTCAGAATGAATTCTTCACAACTACTCCAACTGCTGGAATATGTTGCAGAGGGAAGCCAATCTCCAGACTCTGCCCTGAAAAAACTAAGAACCTTTCAGGTCGAGAATTTGGGGTTTGCAGAAGTGGACCATCATAGACAACTCCGCAATGGTTTTTCTGAAGTTGTCTATTGTGATGGCAAAACCCCTGAACAAGTTGCAGAGATCTTTACGGCACTGAATCGTGAAACACCAAACGCCTCGCTTCTCGGAACCAGGGCTAGCGCTGCTCATTACAGAGCGGTAAAAAAAAACCTCGGTGGCTGCGGCTATTGTGAAGCCTCCAAGTGTCTTTATCTCGACCAAACTGAGGAGGATAAACTCAAGGGTGATGTCTTGTTGGTCAGTGCTGGAACTACGGATCGTCCGGTCTTGTTAGAAGCTGCTCACACGGCCAGACTCACTGGAAGCCGAATCGAGGTGATGGAAGACTTGGGGGTTGCGGGACTACAGCGGATTGTGTCTAGACACGAACGTTTGATAAAGGCTCGGGTGATTGTGGTTGCTGCAGGGATGGAAGCTGCTCTGCCAACAGTGGTAGCAGGACTGGTTTCCTGCCCAGTAATCGGAATTCCCACCTCAGTTGGCTATGGTACCTCTTTTAGCGGTGTCACGGCTTTGTTGGGCATGCTCAACAGCTGTGCTTCTAACCTTTGCTGCGTAAATATTGATGCTGGCTTCCGAGCAGGATATCTAGCTAGTTTGATCAACAGGAACTGATGCATCTTCATCTTCACTCCACTTCAGGGATCAGCGGGGATATGCTTGTCGGGGGCTTCTTAGGCTTGGGATTGCCCTTAGATTTCCTCCAGGAACAACTGGTAAAGTTGAATCTCAAAGGATGGGAAATTTCTCAGAAAAATGTTGAAAAACTTGGGGTTTCAGCCATTCAGTTTGAGGTAGCGTACGAGGAACAAAACCATCATCGACACCTCACAGACATTCTTGAAATTCTTGGCAAGTCGGAGCTTTCCCCAAAAGCCAAGTCCATCGTAGAAGATTTATTCCAATCATTGGGTCGTGCCGAATCATCAGTCCATCAAGTACCCATCGAGGAGGTTCACTTTCACGAAGTTGGCGCTGTCGATACCATCATTGACATTGTTTCTATTGCGGTCGCCTTGGAGTATTTTGAAATTGAGAGCGTTTCCTCGAACACTATTTTGGAAGGAGTGGGGAAAGTTAGATTTTCTCATGGAGAATGCGATCTCCCCGTTCCGGCTGTTAGAGAACTGTTAGGAGATATTCCCCTGCAAAGAATTCCTGTTTCTTCTGAGCTTGTTACTCCGACCGGTGCAGTTTTTCTCCAAAGATTTGTAGAATGTTTTTCAGATCTCTCTCCACTACTGCAACCCAGAAAAGGAGTTGGCTGTGGAACCAAGGATCTACCTCATCCCAATGTGTTGGAATTACAGCTAAGTGAGCAAAAGCTAATAGCTGAGGAGATCATAAGATTAGAAGCAAACGTTGATGACCTCAGTCCTCAACTATTAGCTTCCTGTATCGAAAAAGTCCTAACTGCTGGAGCATTGGACGGTTGGGCTAGCCCAGTTTTTGGTAAGAAGGGTCGGATTGGACAGCAATTGGTGCTGCTTTGCTTGGAGAAAGATCGAGATTCACTGCTAGAGCTTCTTTTAAAGGAATCAGGTAGTTTTGGAGTTCGTGTCCAGCCTGTAAAAAGACTCAAGTTGGATTCAAGGCATGAAAACTTCTCTACAGAATGGGGAAATATTTCAATGAGATCAGGGTTTCTTGGTGAACAGTGCTGGCAATGGAAACCGGAGCATCGTGATATTATCAATGCCGCAGATCGGACTGGTCAACCTCCAGTATTGATTGAGGCTCAGGTTCGGCAAGCTTGGGGGGCAAAGTTGTTGTCATCAGGGGAAACAGAATGAAAGTATTTGGGGATTTAAAGCGACTCAATACAGTCTTGAAGGGTACCAGTCCTCGAGTGGTGGCTTGTAGCGGGGGAGTTGATAGTATGTTATTAGCGACTCTGGCTCATCGTCAAAAACCTGAGGAGACCATTGTTGTGCATGCTGTTGGACCCGCAGTGCCTTCCGCAGCCTCCACACGAGTCAAACGTTGGGCAAATCAAGAAAAATGGCAACTTCAACTGGTCAATGCAGGTGAATTCGATGATCCCGAATACTTGGCAAATCCAGTGAACCGTTGCTTTCACTGCAAGAAAAATCTTTACCGCACACTGAGAGATATTCGAGAGCAGTTAGATTCATCAAGCGTTTTACTAAGTGGTACCAATCTCGATGATCTCGATGATTTTCGACCCGGCTTAGGCGCTGCAGAACAGGCAGGAGTCAGGCATCCATTCGTGGAAGCATCCATCACAAAACCTCAACTTCGTGAAATCGCCCGTCAATCAGCTTTGCCATTTGCAGATTTACCTGCTGCCCCGTGCCTCGCGAGTCGGCTCTACACTGGAACAAGAGTACAGGCAGACTTGCTTCAACTGATTGATCAAACTGAAGAATGGATTCGGGAACAAACTGGTCTAGCTGTCGTTCGTTGTCGCGTCCACCAACAGGAAATGCTTGTGGAAGTTGAGAATCCGAGCCTAGTGGAGAAGCATCATAAGCTTGTCCAGGACTTGAGAGCCAGAGTTCTAGAAGCTTCAGACCACATCAATTCCGTAGTGATTGATCCAAAACCTTATCAGCCAGGTCGAGCTTTTGTGAGAGGGAATCTAGTAGAAGACGCACGTTCAACAATAATCCAATGATGGAGGCATCATGACGATTGAGAGAAGAAAATTCGGTAGGACTGGCCATCAAAGTAGCGCTGTTATTTTTGGGGGAGCCGCCTTGGGTCCCGTTGACCAAAGCACAGCGGACAAAGTTTTGGACCTATTGCTCGAATACGGGGTCAACCACATTGACACCGCTGCTAGCTATGGCGATTCAGAATTACGCATTGGGCCTTGGATGAAGAGATATCGAAAGCAATTTTTCCTCGCTACCAAGACAGGTATCCGGGACTATGCAGGAGCTAAAGAGGAGATACATCGTTCGCTAGACCGACTCTGCACAGATCATGTTGATTTGATCCAACTTCATGCGCTCTTTCACCCAGATGAATGGGAACAAGCCTTATCAGCGGGAGGAGCTTTGGAGGCTTGCATCGAAGCTCGTGAGGCAGGGCTAGTCAAATTCATCGGGGTAACTGGACACAGTTGGAGCGTGGCTACCATGCACAAAAGGAGTCTGGGGCGCTTTAACTTTGATTCGGTGTTGATGCCCTGGAACTATTTCGCTTTTCAACACGAACCCTATGCAAGTGACTTCAGAGACACCTGGGATCTTTGCAAGGAGCGAGATGTAGCCGTTCAAACCATTAAGAGCATTGCTCGTGGGCCTTGGGCAGCTGGGGTCGATAAAACACACAATACTTGGTATCAACCACTACAGGATGAAAAGGATATTCACCGGGCCGTTAATTGGTTGTTGTCTCATGATGGACTCTTCCTCAATTCTGTAGGTGATGTGGAACTCTTACCACTGGTTCTGAGAGTTGCGGAAAATAGGGGGAAACGCCCGAGTCAAAAGCAAATGGACGACTTCAAGGAGAGAGCTGGGCTGGCTTCCATTTTTGGTATTTGAAATCTGAAAAAAGAATAACTAATCATACAACAAGAAGTCGAACAAAAATTACTTGACTTGAAAAAGTAAAAGATCATAATTTAATTTTTTTAAATAATTGTACAATCTTATTAGCAGATAATTGAGTAAGTTAATCAGGTTTTTAAATCAAAAATTATTTCAATTATCATAAAATAACGTGCAATTTATCAACATGGCTGAGTAGCAGCTTCCTTTAGGTCGTATTTCTCAGGATAATCATGAACCGAAGAAAATTTATTCAAAACATTTCTGTTGTGGGAGGTGCAACCGCTGTAGCAACTTCAACATTTCCTAGCCCAGCAATTTCTCAAAATAGAAAAAGATGGAATGCTGTATCAGCATTTGGTAAAGCTGGGTTGTTAGGGCAAGCTCTTGAAGAATTCACAAAATTCGTTGCAACAGCATCTGAGGGAAAACTAACTATTAAAGCCTATCATGCAGGAGAACTAGTTAAGCCGTTTGAAGCAATGGATGCCGTCCAATCAGGTGCGGCACAAATGGGATATGGAGCACCGTATTATTGGGCAGGAAAATCTGATTCTATTTCTTTTGTTGCAGCAATGCCATATGGACTTACTGCCCAAGAGCAAAATGCCTGGCTTTATTACGGGGGGGGAATAGAGCAAGCTGACAAACATGCATATAATCCACTGGGGTTAAAGTTTTTACCGATGGGGAATACAGGAAACCAGATGGGAGGATGGTATGCGAAGGAAATTAACACTGTGAATGATCTCAAAGGCTTAAAGTTTAGAATGCCTGGGTTGGGTGGTGAAATTTTGAAGACTTTTGGAGTAAACGTCATTTTGTTGCCAGGTGTTGAAGTTTTACCAGCACTTACATCAGGTGCTATTGATGGCACAGAATGGATTGGTCCCGCAGCTGACATGGGAGCAGGTCTCCACAAAGTTGTGAAAAACTACTATTATCCAGGATGGCATGAACCAGCAACAGTTCTCGATAGTTTTTTTGATATAAATGAGTGGGAAAAATTAGACGACAGCCTTAAAGAAATAGTTAAGCGGGGTGCTGCAAGTACTAACTTGTTTATACTATCCAGGTTTCAAGCAATCAACAATTCTGCCCTTCAGAAACTTACTGGTGAACACAACGTTCAACTAAAAGCGTATAGTACAGAGTTGTTGGACGCAATCGGAAGTCGTGCTGCTGATGTGCTGCCAGAAATTGCTTCTAAATCCCAAGATGCAAAAGTAATCTATAATGAGATAGTCAATATTCGTGAATCAATGTTAGATTGGTCATCTTACGCTGAAGGAAACTTTATGTCAGCAAGAACAGCTGCGAAAATGAGGAAAATATAATTTATATTTTTCTTAATTCTTAACTCATTAAGGAGATTTTACTATTAGTAAGATCTCCTTTTTTTTTATTTAATTATGAATACTTTAATCAAAATCAGCAATACGATTGATCAAATAAATGAATTTGCAGGTAAAGTTGTTTCATGGTTACTAATCTTAATGATTATTAATGTTTTTATTGTTGTAGTTTTAAGATACGTATTCAGCTATGGTGTTGTTTGGATGCAAGAGACTTATATTTGGATGCACTCAATAGTTTTTTTAGTGGGAGCTGGGTATACTTTAGCGTGTGATGCTCATGTAAGAATAGATTTAATCTATGGCAAGGCAGGTGATCGTTATAAATCTATGGTTAACCTAATTTGCACACTAATATTTGCATTACCAGTTTTATATTTTCTATTTTCAAGTAGCCTACCTTTTGTAAAAAGATCTTGGTCAATTTATGAAAAATCTGCAGAAACTGGTGGACTTCAAGGGGTATTTCTACTTAAGTCTGTCATTTTATTATTTTGTATTTTGTTTGGGCTTCAATTTGTAGCTCTAATGATAAGGAGTATTTCTACTTTTTTCATCACAAAAAATAATATTTACAAATAAAGTATGACTTCAGAAATACTCGGTTTCATTATGTTTGGGGTTACAATGGTAGCACTGCTGTTGGGATTTCCAGTAGCTTTTACACTTGCTGGAACAGCTCTACTATTTGCAGCTTTGGGTGATTACTTTGATCTAATAAATTTTGGAATGCTGTCCCTGTATCCACTAAGGATATTTGGTATAATGAAAACAGAAACACTAGTTGCTGTTCCGTTATTTGTTTTTATGGGTGTAATGCTAGAAAAATCTAACATAGCCGCAAACTTGCTTGAAGCTATGGCTAAATTATTTGGGAGAAAAGCTGGAGGACTTGGAATTTCAGTTATTATTGTAGGGACATTGTTAGCTGCCTCAACAGGAATTGTTGGGGCAACAGTAGTTACAATGGGCTTGATGAGCCTTCCTGTCATGTTGAAAGCTGGGTACAGCAGTAGGGTCTCGTCGGGTTTGATCTGCGCATCTGGAACATTAGGGCAAATAATCCCCCCTTCAATTGTTTTAGTATTGTTAGCTGAAATTCTGCAGGGAGCAAACGAGCAGGCTTCAGAACTAAAGGGGGAACTTGTTCCAGATAACCCTGTTACTGCAATTGATCTTTTTGCGGGTGCTCTACTTCCAGGTCTCTTGTTAGTAATTTTATATCTGATATTTCAAGTTGTGATTGCAATATTAAACCCTAATTCATCTCCTGCTCTGATCAGTAATATTGATGAAAACAACCCAAGCAAAGTTAAACTTTTAGACCTTTTTCAGATTATTGCTGCTCCACTTATACTAATAATAATTGTATTAGGCTCAATATTGACAGGTATTGCAACTCCCACAGAATCTGCTGCTGTTGGTGCTGTTGGTGCCTCAATAATCGCAGCTATTACAGGGCGATTTAATTTTGGTATCATGAAGATTGTTTCACGAGAAACAACTAAAATTAGTTCTATGGTATTTATTATTCTGATAGGTGCCTCCATGTTTTCACTTGTTTTCAGAGGATTCGGAGGGGATATAATCGTTGAAGAATTCTTAATTAATCTTCCTGGAGGACCAACAGCAGCACTGCTAATTGTAATGGCTATAATTTTTTTTCTAGGTTTTTTTCTTGATTTTATCGAAATTATTTTTGTCGTAGTTCCTATAGTTGCACCGATTTTAATAGCTATAGGTTTCGATCCGCTATGGCTAGGCGTTATGATTGGTATAAACCTACAAACAAGTTTCCTAACACCCCCTTTTGGTTTCGCATTGTTTTACTTACGCGGTGTTGCGCCAAAAGAGATAGCTACCAAAGAAATCTACCTTGGTGTAATTCCCTTTATTTTGATTCAAATAGTTGCATTAAGTATAATTTGGATTTTTCCACAAATCGTTCTATGGCTTCCAAATTTAGTATTTTAATAGCTCATCAGAGAACCTTTTACTTTGTTGATAAAATAAAGTAATTTTGAGATTTAAGTAGTTAAGTTAATGACTGTAAACAACTATATTTTTCAATTAAGTGCATTAATCTTGAAGACAACACTTTTATTGTTGTGTCTGATAAATGATTTTTCAGATATTTCACTACAATAGTCTGATAGAGAATTAACAAAAAATGTTTACGAAACTCTACCTATAATTAGAATGCTTTATGTCCATAAAATGAATTTTGATATAAATCTTAAAAATATTTTAATTTAAATCTATGAGGCCAAGTTTTCGAAAGATCCAAATTAAATTCATGACACCTCCTTCAATGAGGTCGAAAAAATCTTCGAATTATCTTAGAAAAAATTCAAAAACTAGTTTTGGAAGATCCTGCTTCGGAAAGGTGTTTTTCTGAGGGGGTGGGTTAAACAGGGCGTTCTTAGAATACTTTTTTACATCAGATTTGAACGCCTTGTTCTAACATCATTTTATTAGCAAAACATTTACTACGCTACCCAGGTCATTAATAGCTGGTCAGAAAATGACTCTAAAATAATGATTAGAAAACGTTTTTCTCGAATGTATATCAACGTCTTGGAAATTTCATGGAAGATCTTAATCTTAAAATTAAGCAATACAAGCTAAACGGGTTTTGAAAAAGATTTAATTTCTCTTCAATAAATCAGTCATGGGGTGTTGTTTCTTTAAGTAAAAATAAAAAAGTTAACTTAACATTTTCTATTTTTAATTCTAATTATTTTACTTGATTCTGTAATATGATTTTATTAACAGATTTCTCGAAAACGTTTAAATTATCGTAATAATCCTGCGACCTGTGTAAGACTAGTTTTTGCATCACCAAATAGCATGCGGGTATTGTCGCGGAAATAAAGTGGATTCTCTACCCCAGAGTATCCGGTTGCCATGCTCCTTTTGAGAGCGATCACAGTCCCAGCCTTCCACACCTCTAGTACCGGCATCCCGTAAATTGGACTGCCTGGATTCTCTTCGGCTCCTGGGTTGACAATATCATTTGCGCCGATCACCAGAGCAAGATCTGTGTTTGGTAACTCTGGATTGATCTCATCCATTTCTAAAACTATGTCATAAGGCACGTTCGCTTCCGCCAACAAGACATTCATGTGGCCTGGGAGGCGACCGGCCACCGGATGAATAGCAAATTTAACGTCTACTTGCTGTTCCCTTAAGAAAGCTACAATCTCTCTCACAACGTGTTGAGCTTGGGCAACCGCCATCCCATAGCCAGGAACGATGACGACACTTCGGGAGTGTTTGAGTTGTTCAGCGACCTCCTCTGCCTGGATCGGAATCGCTTCACCCTGAACTTCTGAAGAATCTAACACCGTTCCCTCTTCAACTCCCCAACCACCAGCAATTACATTGATGAAAGGCCGATTCATTCCTTTGCACATGATATAGCTTAGTATTGCTCCACTACTTCCCACTAAGGCACCAGTTACTAGCAAAAGATTATTGCCCAACATGAACCCTGCCATCGCCGCTGACCAACCGGAGTAACTATTTAGCATGGATACTACGACGGGCATGTCCGCACCACCGATCGCCATGATCATATGAATCCCAATTGCACCTGAAATCACAGCGACCAAGAATAGAGCAAAAGCATGATTTCCTGGTTCCCCGATCATCAACCAAATTGCTAGAAGGAAACTAACGCCTATACCTGCCAAGTTAATGAGATGTCGGCCTGGCAGCATCACAGGCCGGCTGCCAATCCGGGCACTCAGCTTTCCAAAGGCCACCACAGAACCTGTAAACGTGTAGGTTCCAATGAATACCCCAAGAAACACCTCAAAGATATGGATGGTCGATCCGGGGCCTGTCTCGGTCTCTAAATAACTGACAAATCCTACAAAGGTTGCCGCAAGTCCTCCAAAACTGTTTAGAATCGCAACCATCTCCGGCATTTGAGTCATTTCTACTCGAGTCGCCAACTGCCAGCCAATGAGAGCACCCCCGGTAAGTAGAGGGACTAACCAAAAATATCGACCGGCCTCTGGCAAGCTGAGAGTCGCAAGAATCGCTACTGCCATGCCAAGCATGCCTAGACGATTACCACGTTGAGCCGTTTCTTGTTGAGACAAGCCGCTGATGCTCAAGATGAATAAAATACTCGCACTGATAAAGGCTAAACTGATGATCCCTGAGGGCATGATAATCAAAACTCCTGATTGAGTGTCAGATTTTCAACATATTGATGAGGTTACTTCTTGAACATGCCAAGCATCCGCTTGGTGACCAGAAAGCCACCCGCAATATTTATCGTAGCGATCAGAATTGCAGCACCTGACAGAAGTGGGTGCTCACCAGAAATGTGTATCATTCCACCAAGCACAATGATTCCACTGATCGCATTTGTCAGACTCATCAATGGAGTTTGCAGAGAGGGCGTGACATTCCAAACCACCATGTAGCCAACAAAACAGGAAAGCATGAAAACAAAGAGATGACCCAGAAATTCTTCCGTTCCAACAAAACCAAGCATCACACACAAGAGGGTGGCTAACGCATAAGCAACGTAAGGATGAAAAATCTTATGCCAAGCTGGTTTTATAGTTTCTGTTGCAGTCGCTTCAGCTGTTTGATCTTGAGCAGTTTCCGGTTGGATGGGTTTTTTCGGCACCGGAGGTCTTGGCGGCTCCCAAGTCACCTCTCCATTACGAGTGACGGTGATTGCGCGAGTGATTTCATCTTCAAAATTCAACTCAACAAGGTTCTCACCTTTCAAATGATTCAATAATTTTAGTACGTTGTTACCATATAGCTGACTAGCCTGGGTTGGTAGCTCACTTGGTAGATTGGTTTTGCCGACAATGGTTACACCCATTTGCTTGACCACTTTGCTGGGTTCAGTTAGTTCGCAGTTACCTCCACCTTCAGCTGCCAAATCAACAATGACAGAACCTGGCTTCATAGAGCGAACCATCTCTGTGGTGATCAGCTTTGGAGACGGACGGCCAGGGATTGCTGCCGTAGTAATGATGATATCGACTTCTGCAGCCTGCTGAGCGAACAGCTCCATCTCTGCCTTGATAAAATCTTCACTCATCTGCTTTGCATAGCCTCCTGCCCCTGTACCATCCTCCTCTAGATCCAATTCTAGGAATTCCCCACCAAGACTCTTGACCTCATCTCTAACCGCAATTCTCGTATCAAACGCTCTGACAATGGCTCCCAGACTATGGGATGCTCCAATTGCCGCTAAGCCTGCCACTCCAGCACCAATAACCAATACTTTGGCAGGCGGAATTCGACCTGCTGCAGTGATTTGGCCTGTAAAGAATCTTCCAAAATGCTGAGCTGCCTCGACCACAGCTCGATACCCTGAGATGTTTGCCATTGAGCTGAGAACATCCATGGACTGAGCCCTGGAAATGCGAGGAATTGCATCCATAGCCAAGGCGGTCACTTGTTTGCTTGCTAGCCCTTCCAATAACACTTTTTGTTGGGCTGGCTGAAGCATGCATATCAAAATTTGGCCTTCATGTAGTTTTTCAATCTCTTTGGCTTCAGGCGCT
>JAQWOT010000147.1 GCA_029245725.1 SAR324 cluster bacterium
CAGCCCATACAGAAAGAAGAGAAAAAAGAATCTTCAGTTGAACAAGAGTCATCCGAACCTGTTGTGGAGCAGAGACTGATAGAGCCAGAGATCCAGCCGGTAGAACCACCGGAGATCAAAGCTAAGAGTAAGCAGGTTGAGCCCAAAGCTGCTGAGCCTGCCGCTCAGCAGAAAATCATGAAGACAACACCTGAGGAGCCAACACTTAAAATAAGCACTGAACCTGGATGGCAAGTCTTTGCTGGAGCAACTGAGGCTAACTATTCAGAGCGCGGTTATGAGGTAGCACTTCAAGGTCAATCGCTGGGGGCTCGTTATCAACTGGTCGGTCCCTGGGGTACAGTCTACGGACTTCAGCAGCACTGGCTGCGTGAAGAGGGCCAGGCCCAGATTGGTGATGTAGCTGGAAAGCTAGAGCGTGAGCAGTGGCAATTCGGGTTCAACAGTGGGGTAGAGCTTGGTCATCAATACTGGTTGCGGCTGCAGTTAATGGTCCTGCTGGGCTGGCAGGAAGACCGACTCAGCTACCGACACCAGAAAGTTTCAGGAGAAGTCCAGTATTCTGAGACCATCGGTAATGGTCAGTTCCTTTGGGGCTATGAACTCTCTCCCGTGTTTAGAATTGCCGAAAACTGGCTGCTGGGGACTCGCTGGCAGCAACGTATGGACTCGTTGCAGATCCGCTATGGAGACGGCACCAATGCTGAAATTCTCAGCAAGCCGGCTTGGCAGATCTGGATCGAATACCGCTAATGACGCTCATGTATTCGTGGAGCAATCGACTCTTTGTCAGCCTGACGTTTTTGTTAGTGGCCTGCTCTGGTGGTGATGGAAAAAGTGAAAGCAGTTCCTTTACTGAGCCATCTTTTACAGAAGTAAAAACACCTGAGCCTGAGATTGTGATTGTTGAAGTTGAAGTTCTGGTTGAGGTGCCTGTGCAGGACAACCTCACCGCTTTTAGTGGCAAACTGGCTCAGGACTATGTCAAAGGGGCAACGGTGGTTGCCGACATTATCCGCACCGACTCTGAAATTGGGAACCTGCAACAGGATCCTGGGGAGGTAACTGCTGTCTCTGATACTGGTGGTGGTTACACTTTGAGCAGTGGCTACAGTGGCTTTGTCTTTTTCTCAAAAGGTGGCACGGTGACCAACTCTGCCGGAGAAGAAGTCCCTGCACTGCCGATGTTGGCTCCCATGCCTGAAGAAGGCCAGCAGTCGGTCAATATCACTCCATTGACGACACTGGTTACTACTCAACCAGAACTCAAAGCCAAGCTCGATGAGATCGGCGGATGGAATACTGATATTGCGGACCCTGCCGGCTCACCCGGAAGCCTGCTGCGTGTAGCCAAAACAGTGGAGACAGTGCTACAGGTGCTCAGTGGTGGAGAGAGCCCTCTATTGGATTCAACAGCTGCTCAGTTAGCGGCTCTGGGTAAGGTGGCAGAGACAATGACGGAGGTTGAGGACATCAGCTCCGATGCTGCTTTGACCGGATTAGCCAGGGATTCTGCCAATGCAGTCCTTAACGATCCAAATCTGGTGGCTCCTTCGCGGCTGGAGCAGGCTGGTTCCTTAGAGCAGGTTCTTGCTGGGATTGAAAACAGTGTTGCCGTTGTTGCCCAAGCGGTCCCGGACAGTGAGGAGCCAATCGTCGAATCGGAGATTGTTGAAACAATTGAAGAGAGCGTTGCCGAAACAG